>CALGAO010000149.1 GCA_937957685.1 uncultured Paenibacillaceae bacterium | reverse complement strand
TAAGCTTGCAGCAGCATTTCGGGCGAGGTGATCTCCTGCGGCAAACGAGGGTAACGGTACGGATTTTCATAATGGCCACTTTGCGTTTTCGTGTCAACCATGACAACGCGGTTTTCCTCATCCCATTTCACTTCCGCTCCCAACGCTTCAGCGACCCCACGGATGGGAATCATGACCCTTCCTTCCATCATTTGGGGCGGGACGTCCGTCTGAATCGTTTTTCCGTTTACGATGAGCCGAATCGGGTTTTCGGCGGCTGCCGTTGGCATCGTCGCGCACGCGAAGACAACACATGCCGAGATTCCTGCAATCGAAAACAGCATCTTTTTTCCCGTCTTCACAATTCAATCCCTCCTGTAAACCCCATTTTTTTAAGAGACGTCATGAGACTGTCGATTAATTCGCACCCACAACAGCCCTGTCCCCCGCCAAAACGAAATTACGGACGATCTTTCGTTCCATTGGGGAGGATTAGGGTGAGCATCCCCCATCCTTCCCCCCTTTACCGTACCGGCAATCCGCACAACGGGAAAGATGGGCCCCGTTTTCGCACAAACCCCAGTGTCAATGGGTTTCTCAGCTTCACGAATTGCTTGAGGTTGACCACCATGCTGACGATCTTCACATACACGCGACGCCTTTCTCTTGTATGTGTACGGGCCACGCCCAGACCGTTGTGGTTTTTCAATTCGTTAATCTTGCGCTCAATGGCGTACCGCTGCCGGAAAAGTGCGTTGGCTTGTTCCGTCCCGTTGAATGCCTTGGCTTCCTGGAACTCTTCCCAATAGTCGCTGATGAATACGCTGCGTCCACGCGCACTGGTGGTACACGACTCGCGCAAGTGGCAGGCTTGGCAGACGGCGTTCGGAAAAAAGTATTGCGTGCCTTCCAGCTTCCGGTTGTACTGCTTTTTTCGGGTCACCTCTCCGGCCGGACAGGTCACGGTGCCGGCTTCGGCGTCGTAGGCAAAGGCATCGTTGGCATACAAACCCGTGTGGTTGTCATTGACGGCCTGAAGCGGTGCCGCAAACCCGATCCCCTTTTCCTTCAAGGCGCGGCGATGGTACCCGCGACTGTAGGCGGAGTCGGCGACGACATAGCCAGGCTTTACCTGATGCTTGTCCTGGACGGCATCCAGCAGTTCCTGCAACCGGTCGCCATC
Source organism: uncultured Paenibacillaceae bacterium (assembly GCA_937957685.1). Taxonomy (GTDB): domain Bacteria; phylum Bacillota; class Bacilli; order Paenibacillales; family DA-C8; genus Insulibacter. The sequence goes on along the minus strand of CALGAO010000149.1, from coordinate 22,260 downwards.
CGTCTCGTTGCCGGCAATGGGTTCGGCCAACAGCACGATCTGGTTCGCGGCGGACATAACGACCTGGATTTTGTCCCCCCGATGGGTGACCGACCCTTTCTTCGTCACACGGGCATCGGGATCCACACTGCTGAGCAACGCGTTGGCGGGACGTTCCTTGCGCGGACGCTTCCGGTACGCATCATCCGGGTCATCCGGGTTGCCAGGCACGGTATTTTCGGTCAGAATGCGGAACAGGATCGCCTGTCGCTCTAAGGAAGCCAGCTGCTCGTTCGCGATCCGGCCATGACCAAAACAGGGGGCGAATCGTCTCTTTTTCAAACCAGTACAACAGCCCGTATGCAAACACCACCAGCCGGCTAAACGAGACGGCGAGGTCCTCCGGCGAGGGGGCTTTTGGCAGCCTTGCCGTGAGGGGTTGCAGATCCAGATCCCGTTCGAGTTGCCGGTACGAGGCGCGGTGCGTGCGTTTGAGATGGTTGATGACCCGAAGCACGCCCTGCTTGATGAGACGGTAGGCGGACAAACGGGCCACCCGCCCGATCGTATGGAACGAATCGACCACCCATACGTCCTTGTTGTCGCCCCAAAGGCCCTTTTGCTTCGCCTGGGCGAGGATATGGTGATGGCACGCATCGAACAGGACCGAGCCCATGCGTTCCCGATCCAGCCCGATCGTGCTGTGGTCAAATCCGACGAAGCTGACCGGCAGACCCAAAAACCGTTTGATGAACAAATCGCCGATCACGCGTTCCTCCATCTCGCGATCGGACAAATTGTAGTAACGCCGCACGATGTGCAGCTTCAGCTTGAGCGAGGGAGCGTAGGGTCTTGGTCCGCGGGTGGAGTAAAGCGGCGCGCAGATTTCATCGGCAAAACTGAAGTCGATCAGTTCGGCAACGGGAGTCCAGACCGGATGATCCGGCAACGCCGAGTAAACCTCCAGATCGGTGAAAGACATCTGACCCAATTGTTTATAGCGCACCTGTTTCAAACACGCTACCCCCTTTACTTCCATACATTCATTATACCATGAATGGGGGAGTATGATCGAGAGAACAAGAGAAAAAGTGTGATTATTTTCGATATTTTGACAGCGTGAGAAGGTGCGAATTAATCGACAGTCTCCGTGGATGCGTTATTTCGCCACTACAGGCGGGAGAAGCTCCGTCAATCAACCAATAACGCACTGACGTTCCGTTAGCTCCAGGATAATGGCGTTTCAGCCACAAATAGCGGATCGTCGTTCCGTTACGGTTGTAAGTTGGACCTTCCACAGGGGAACGCCGTTCATCAACCGGGCAGCTCCCCGAGCACCAGATCGTAGGTGCGCTGGCGGCCGTTACGGTACACCGTGACGACGATCGGATCTCCGATCTTCTTCTGCGTATACAGATACTTGCGCAGGTCGATCATATCGTCGATCTTCGTCTCGTCCAGCCTGACGATCACATCATAGGCGCGCAGCCCCGCTTCCTTCGCCGGTCCATCGATCGACAGGATCACCACGCCCGACTTCACATCCTTCGGCAGATCGAGCGGTTCCCTGTCCGTGTAGTCGGCGACGCTGACCGCGGTGATGCCGAGATACGGCCGGCTGACCCGCCCCTTCTCGACGAGCTCCTCGATCAACGGAGCCGCCTGGTCGATCGGGATGGCGAAGCCGAGTCCCTCGACTCCGAACCAGGCGATCTTCATCGTGTTGATGCCGATCACTTCACCCTTGATATTGATGAGCGCACCGCCGCTGTTGCCGCTGTTGATCGCTGCGTCGGTCTGGATCACTTCCATCTCCCAGTCCAGCAGGCCGTTGCCGCTGAGTGACACCGGTATCGTGCGCAGCTCGCTGGCGCTGATGATGCCTTGCGTCGTGGTATGCGCGTATCCGAGACCAAGCGGATTGCCGATCGCGATCGCTGTCTCGCCCACCTGAAGGTCCGAGGAGCGGCCGAATACGGCCACTTTCGAGATGCCTTCCGAACTGGTCTTCAGCACCGCCAGATCGGAGATCGCATCGCTGCCGATCAGCTCAGCCTTCTTCCTCACGCCGTTCGACAGCACGATCTCCAGCTTCTCGGCCGCCGATGCCACGTGGTGGTTGGTCACGACATAAGCAGTATCCCCCTGCACGCGGAAGATAATGCCGGATCCGATCGAATAGATATCATTCCAGTCGGTGATCTCCTCGTCGCTCTCCATCACGATGCTGACGACCGCATCATAGACCTGCGCGATGGCCCAGGCCACCTCGCTGCGATATTCCACTTCCTCTGTTCCGCCAGCACCCGTTCCGGCAGCTCCGCTTCCCCACGTGCTGCCCACACTTCCGGAGCCGTTGCTTCCTCCTGAACCGGAGCCCGCATTCGAGTTGGAGCCTGATCCACTGCTCCCCTGCTTCCCCGAACCTCCATCCCGTTGCTCATTCTCGGAGCCTGCTGCTCCCTGAGCGTTCGCACTGCCTTTATCTTCACGGTCCGGCTGACCGATCTCGCCGCTTACGGGGACCGATTCCGATGGCTGGGCGATGATCACAGCCAGGATCGTCACGCCCATCACCAGCAGGGCAATCGCCAGCCACATCGCGCCATTGCTTCGAGAGGTTCGGATTCTGCTGATACTCCGCCGGGAAGGCTTCGTGGAATAAAAATCATCCCGAAAGATGCTCATGCCCGGACCTCCTTCCTATGACTTTTTATAGAAATATAGGAATGTTTCTTCGATTCGATGACTAGAATATTTACTGGAAATCCACTTGGGACAAGCCGGATCGCGACCCCACAACACTGCTTCTTACCGTGGCGGCCGCCTGCCAAGTGTCTATCCTTTCTGCAAAGGAGTTATGCCCTATGAATCGTATCCGGGACGCGATGCAAGAAGTCGACCTCATCGCCAAGCTGGCCGATCTGAAGGACCAGCATTACCGCAATACGCTGTTGCTCAGCGCCGTCGTGGAACTGTTGGTCGAGAAGAACCTGCTCACGACGGACGAGCTGTCAGCCAAGATCAAGCAGCTCGATCAACTGGCCATGCCGGGCATACCGATCAGGTCCGCTAGGCATGAAGCAGATCATCCCATTCAGTAGGACGATCATAGTACGTATCCATCAGCGCGATCCCTTTGGAGCCTGGAGCGCCAGTCTGGAATCCTCTCTCCTGCAGCACATTGCTCATCGTCAATCTGGCCAGGTCCAGCAAGTTATGATGGCGGCTCAGATGCGCCATATAGACGCGCCGGATACGTCCGGTCAGCATATCGCACAGCGCCTCGGCCGCCGCATCGTTGGACAGATGCCCGTTGTCGCTCAGGATGCGGCGCTTCACATTCCACGGATAGCTGCCCGCGCGCAGCATCTCCACATCATGATTCGATTCGAGGATCAGGACATCAGAGTCTGCGAGCAGCGACTTCATCTTGTCGCTGACATAGCCGGTATCGGTCGCCAGACTCAGGATCTGGTCCCCGGCATGGAAGCGGTAGCCGACCGGCTCGGCAGCGTCATGCGACACCTCGAACGATTCGACGGCGATCGAGCCGAAGTCCAGCCGCTCACCTGTGCGGAACGTCCGCCGCTCCAGCTCCTCGCACTTCGGGACGAGCCGTTCCAGCTCCGCCCATGTTTTCGCATTGGCGTATACCGGGATATTGTGTTTCCTGGCAAATACGCCCAGACCCTTGATGTGGTCCGAATGCTCATGGGTCACCAGGATCCCGTCGATCCTCGCCCCATCCCGTTCTCTGGCAGCCAGCAGCTGATCGATCTTCCTGGCGCTTAACCCGACATCCACCAGCAAACGAACCTCATGATTCTCCACGAGCAGCGTATTTCCCGTTGAGCCGCTCGCCAGCACTGTAAAACGTAATCCCATCTACTCTATCCCCTTAGTTGGCAGCTCTACTGATCCATTGATTGCATGAACATAGTACATTTCATTGTCACTAGTCATAATACGCCACGTAGGAGCCAATACCTGCGTCTCCGAGTTGAATATTTGACCGTGATAACCGAGTTGCACATCGGTTATGACAGATCCCGGACGCATATAATTCTCGACCAGCCGTCCGATCGCCAGATAGGCAGAGAGCACCTTCTGCTCCATCGTCTGATCGTCGCTCTCCTGGATCTCCACATAGTTCTGCTTGTACGAGACGAACTGCTGCAGCTCGGTCTTCAGCTCCAGCCGAACGTCGAACATCGGATACCCGTTGGCGAGCTGGTGCAGGATGACCACCCCCGGATGGCTGGTGAACGGATCATACCGGTATTCATTCACATTCGGGATATAGTCGTCCAGCACGGACCAGGCCTCGCTTCCCGTGATCGCGATGTTGTAAGGGATCGGTCGGTCAAACTCCACCTGCTTGCCCATGATGCCTTCTTCCCCGAAGGTCACCGTGATCTCATTCATCTTCGGCGTCTCAACCGGTATGACCGCATCCACCGTTATATTCTTGCTGGATGCGATCGACATGACTTCCTCAGCGATCAATTCGATCTCCGTGCTCTCATCCGGCAGCTTGAACTTGCTCTGCCACAGCTGATAGCCGAGCAGCAGGTTCAACATGAGAAAGGACAAGATCAAGATCGTCTTCGCGCGCCCCCACTCCATCGTCCAACCCTCGCTTCATCCACAGCAGCCTCTTGAGCGCTGTCAGTATAGATACTCCTTCGTCCCGTTCGTGTACTTTACCACCCATACCGGTACAAGTTCGATATAATCTTCATGGAGCATCGGTCTGTACGCCGGATAGATATCTTGCATCACGACCAGACGATCGTGGCCCAGCACGATGTCCAGCAGCTGTTCCCCGCCGACCAGCCTCGCTTCCTCACGCGCGATGCCCGATTCCAGCAGGATCTTGCTTCGCTCATACAGGTTCACGATATCGTTGTTCATCACGACCCGGATCAGGCCGAATGGCTGCTGATGCAGATCGACGATCGGGTACTGCCCGAAATATTGGCGGAAGATATATTCCTCATTGCTCAAGGTCGCATAGCGTTCGATGCGGAAGTTGCCATTCCAGCCGCCATGCTGGTTGACGAACTGCACGGCTGCGAGCAGCCGATTGGGCCTGTCCGTCGCCGTCTCAGCTGGAGCGATCGGGTCAGAGTAGCTGATCCATTCCCGATCGTGGTAGATTTGCAAACCGCGTTTCCCATCGGTGTAGATCTCCGTGCCGTCTCTCTCCATCAGCTTCCTTGTGATCCCCGGGTTAACGAACAGGTTGTTCTGCAGTTGTTCCGCCGTGAACGTATCGTAACGCAACCGAATCTGCACCATATCCAGATCCATCTTCGGCAGATACAGGACATTGCCGCTGCTGCCCACCGGCAACGTCGTATACTTCGGCAGGTACTGGACGCCGAAGCCGACGAATTGCTCCACATCCTTGCTCGTCAGGTCCGCCCTGGTCACCTCATAGATCGTATTGTCCTGCGTGTTGAAGAAGAAGGTTCGCACCTCTTCGCCCGACTCATTGGTCGTGATCCAGATCTTGCTGAACGTTTCGTGCTCATCCGGGAATCCGCCCTCGATCTGCATGATCGTGTTCAGGATGGACGCCGGCACCTGTTCATCGAAACGGATCTCGACGCCCCTGTATTGCTCGCGCATCAGTTCCCAGTCCACGGATCGACGGTCGATCTCGCGGAAGCCGCCGAAGCTCCGCACGCTGATCTTCTCGAAGATTTCCTTGTAGAACACATTCCTCGGATGCAGGATCACATGTTCGCCATCCCCCAGATGAAGCACGATATCGTTCGGATAGATGAGCTCCTGCGCTTCCACGCGCGTCCCGATCAGTTCAGGCTGGATGTACTCCGTATCCTCCACCCACTCATAATAAGCCTTGCCATAGGCAAGCATGTAGGTTTGAACGAGGCTGCCCACGACCAGGATGAACAGCAGCACGGATTTCAGTTTCTCCTTCATGCGCTCGCCCCCTCTTCATGATGCAGAGGCAGCGTAAAGACGACCTGCGTGCCCTTGTTAATCTCCGAATCGAGATGAATCGTTCCGCCGTGCGCCCTGATTATTTCCCGGGCAATAGACAGACCCAGCCCCGTTCCTCCCATATTCCTGGAACGCGCCTTGTCCACCCGATAGAACCTGTCGAAGATGCGGTCCAGATGCTTCGCCGGAATGCCGATGCCCGTATCCTTCACCGATATTTCGACATATTCCTCATCCCGCTGCCGCGCTTCCACATCGATCCGGCCGCCTGCATGGGAATACTTGATCGCGTTGGAGATCAGATTGTCCAGCACCTGGTCGATCTGATCCGGGTCGCAGGATACCTTCGGTATATCCTGCTCCACATGCAGCCCGATGCTGATGTCACGCTGCTGCAACTGGAAGGAGAAACGGTCCACAACCTCCTCCAGCATCGTTTCGATCTCGACAGGCTCCCTCATCATGATCGCCTGGTGCGAGTCGAACCTCGACAGATGCAGCAGGTCCGTCACCAGCCGGATCATCCGCTCCGACTCGGTTCGCGTCACGCCGATAAACCTCCGCGCCAGCTCGGGATCCTCCAGAGCCCCGTCCTCCAGGGCCTCGAGGTAGCTCTTGATGGCCGTAAGCGGCGTCCGCAGCTCATGCGACACGTTCGCCACGAATTCCCGGCGCGAGCTCTCCATCTTCTCTTCCTCCGTCACATCATGCAACACGGCGATCAGGCCGGTCATATCCTGTCCCCGGCGGCGGATCGTCGAGAAGCTCACCTTCACCTTGATCTCCTCTCCGTCTCCGCCTTCTCTCTGCAGCAAGAGGCTCCGGTCCGAGCCGGACGCCTTCCGCTCCAGTTCGCCCGGATCGATCCCCAACACTTCCGAGATCGAATGGCCCATCGCCTGCTCATACGGCACCGCCAGGATCTGCTGCGCCCTCCGGTTCATGACGATCACCTTGCCGGTATCGTCCGTTGCGATCACGCCATCGCTCATATTCGACAGGATCGACGCCAGCCGATCCTTCTCCTCCTCGTTGGAGGCCAGCGCTTCGCGCAGCCGCGAGCTCATATAATTAAAGGCTTCGCCCAGCTGTCCGATCTCGTCGTGGCTCTGCACCACCACATTGCGGCTGAAGTTGCCCTCCGCCATCTCCGTCGCCTGCTTCGTGATCTCCTTGATCGGCTTCGTGATCGTGTTGGACAGGATGATGCTGAGGACCACCGTCATCGCCAGCGCGATCAGCGTGCCGTACATGAAGAAGCCGCTGATATTGTTGATCGTCTCGAACTGCTCTTCCATCGAGGCGACCATATAGACGGCCCCGACGACCTGGCCTCCGTCGCCCACGCGTATCGCGATGGTCTTCTTCCTCGTGCCGCTGGAATCGATGATCTCCTTCTCGTTCAGACGGATGCCCTGCAGCGCCCGCGTCACCTCTGTCTGGGAATTGCGTTGGCCGATGATCGATCGGGGCAACTGCGACGATGCGCTGACGACGATGCCCGTGGCATCGATCACCTGAATCTCCGCGCCGCTGATCGTGTTCAGATTGTTGATGATCGCATCCAGCTCCTGCTGGATCTGCTGATCATTCAGCACATCCGAACCGGGCGCGAGATAGGGCTCCACGTAATTGGCGAGGATCGCGGCCTGATTGCGCAGCGACTCGGAGAAGTTACTGAGGAAGGAATTCTCCAGCGTCCGCAAGAAATACACCCCGATCAGCTGCATCGCGAACAGGATCAGCAGCATGAAGATGACGATGATCTTGAACTGAATCGTCTGATAGATACTGGTCCTCCGCATCGTCATCCACCGGCTTTCGGGTTGCGCAACATATAGCCGAGTCCGCGTCTGGTCATGATATACTCCGGCTTGCCGGGATCGTCCTCGATCTTCTCGCGCAGCCGACGTATCGTTACATCGACGGTGCGCACATCGCCGAAATATTCGTACCCCCATACGACCTGCAGCAGATGCTCGCGAGTCATCACCCTGCCGTTGTTGCGCACGAGATAGAGCAGCAGTTCAAACTCCCGATGCGTCAGGTCCAGCGGTACCCCGTTTTTATAGGCCATATACGTATCGACATCCACCAGCAGCTCATGAACGCGCAGCTGCGAATGCTGCTGCTCCGCGGCCGCGCTTGCGGATTCCTTCGCCTTGTTCTGCCTGCGCAGATGCGCCTTCACCCTCGCCAGCAGCTCACGCGTGCTGAACGGCTTGGTCACATAGTCGTCTGCGCCCAGCTCCAGGCCGAGCACCTTGTCCAGTTCCGTATCCTTGGCGGTCAGCATGATGATCGGGATATTGGACTGCGAGCGCACCTCCCGGCAGACATCCATCCCATCCTTGATCGGCAACATGAGGTCGAGCAGGATCAGGTCCGGCTTGACGGAGAATGCCAACTGCACGGCAGTTTCCCCATCCGCTGCGCAGACCACTTCGTATCCTTCCTTCTCCAGGTTGAACTTCAAAATATCCGCAATCGGTTGTTCATCATCCACGACCAGAATCTTTCCCATCGAGACCACCGTACGTACACCTGCCCCCGAATTGATCTCTATCTGTATCTCTTTATCTCTTCCTTCATATTAACATATTATCATAAGCTCGTTTGCTATATGGTGTGTTTTTACATAAAATCCGCATCGCCTTGATAGGAAAAGAGACCCGTCCCCGGCATAAGCATGCCGTCGAACGGGTCTCTCGCATTGAACCTGTTATTTCAGATAGCTGAGCGGATTCTGATGTTTGCCGTTCTTGCGAACTTCGAAGTGCAGGTGCACGCCGGTGGAATGACCGGTGCTGCCCATGATGCCGATCTTGTCGCCCTTCTGCACCACATCGCCCTTCTTCACGCTGTACGATTTCAGATGGGCATATACCGTCTCATAGCCGTTGCCATGATCGATGATGACCATATTGCCGTAGCTGCTGTGCGAACCGACGTAAGTGACCTTCCCGTTGTCCGCCGCCTTGATATTCTTGTCGGATGAGGTGATGTCGATGCCGCGGTGCGTGGTTCCCCATCTTGAACCGTATTTGCTGGAGATCTTCGGATTCTTCACCGGCCAGCTGAAGCTGCCCGAGCCCACGCCCTTGATGACCAACGTGCCGCGCTTCACGATCGCCTTGACCGGCTCCTGAAGCACAACCTCGTCGATCAATTCCTCATTCGACATCTCGCCGTTCAGCTTGGTCACGAGATAGGTGACTTTCTTCAGCCCATCCACGCCCTGCTGCACGACCTTCGACGTTCCCTTGCGCATCGTGTCGTCATTGATATATTCGGTCTCGTAACCGATCGGGATCTCCTCTACCACGATCTCCTCGGTGCGCACCGTCAGATCCGGTTGCAACACCGTCAGATCCAGCTCATCGCCGATCTGGAGAAAATCATTCTGGATCCACGGATTGCGCTCATAGATCTGATCCGCGGTCAGATCAAACTTGCGGGCGATGCCCAGGATCGTGTCGCCTTCGCGGACGATATACTTGGTCGGTTTGACCCCGCCTGTTAGGATGCGTTCCAATACGGACTCGGCGGACTCGATCGCCTGCGGCTCCGTCTCGATCGTCTTCGTCTCGATTTCTTCCACAAATCCGACAGACTTCAGTTCAGCTTGTCCCACTTCCGGCTCTTCAGATACCGACAGGATCCGAACTTCGCCGGATTTCTTATCCTGCTCGGATATGTACTGGCTCTGCACCTGCGCAAGCAGCTGATCCGCTGTCTCCTTATCCTTCACGATGGCGTAGACCTTGCCATCGATGATCAGCTCCACGCCGATGGCCTTGGCTGTCAGATGACCCGACAGCGCGGTGACCGTCGCCTCGTCATCGTATTCGCCCTTGAACTTCTTCTCCGTCTGATAGGAGATCTGATCCGAATTCACGACCATATGCACATCGGGATTGGCCGCAACGATATCGCGCGTCTTCTCGATGACGAACTGTTCCACAATCGCCGGATCACTGACAGTACCGATATGTTCATCGCCAAAATAGACATGGTATATTTCGATCGTATTCGACTTGACGTAGTGGTGTCCTGCCATGGTCAGACCGCCGATCAGGGCAATGGCGGCGACGCCCTTGGCAACGTTCTTGATGATCGGCATCTTGTGCCGATTCCATCCGGCTGCTGCTGCTGTGGCCACAGACTTGAGCTTTGTGATCACAGCACCAGAGCGGATTTTTCCCCATAAATCCTTCATGCCCGTCCTCCGTATTCTAGTATGTGAATCTAACAGCCGGACATAGCCCGGATTTCTCCTGTCCTCTACTTTACCACAGCTTTTAGACGTATTTCAACGGTAAAACGCTTACATGAAGGTTTGTGTACGAATTATTCATATTTATGGAGGATATTGACTATTTCTATCATCTCCTCATCGGTCAGATATCGACCAAGAATTTCATAGATTTGCACGGTCTCCTCCGCCGTCAGCCCCGCTTCGAGCAAGTAGGACAGATTCTGATATTCATCCTGGGGAAGCTTCGCCATCACGGTCGTGAAGATGGTCAGCTTGTCCTCCTCCGACATGCTGTCCTGCCACGATGCCAGCTCATCCGAGGACATCACCAACCCGTCGCCCCTGGCGAGATCTTCCTCAAGCAGATAGCCAAACACCGGAACCGCGTCCGGCTGCCCGCCTTCCTCCTGACCCGCTTCGCCAGGCCTCGACTCCGTCAGCTCCGCATCATCGCTCGCTTCGGCAGCCGAATCCGCCTTCTCCGAGCCGACTGGCAGCAGGGGCTGCTGCTCCCTCCGATCCGTCAGCCGCTCGAACGGCGTCTCGCCGGCCAGGGAGCGATCCTCCACTCCGCCCAGATGCAGGAGCCAATCCTTGAACTGTGCCCGGCTGACTTCATCCGCCAGACCCAGCTCCGCTATCCACCTGTTCATATACATCTCCACCATATTCCACGTCAGCATGACGGTAAGTACGCTGATGATCAATACCCGGCAGAGACTTCTTGCGATCCATCCTGTCCAACCTTTAAACAATGATCATTCACCTCTTCTGCTTGTCTCGTTCGCTGTCGAACATTACCATTATTGCCCAGAGATGCACATTCATAACCTGCCTGGCCAAGTCCATGTCTAGCCGCACACCGGATCATAAAAAAAGAGACTGCCCTTGGCAGTCCCCTCATCGTCAAGCAGGTTATGCGGTTCTATACGTAGATCGGACGAACGAGATTCGTCTGTTCACGATTGCGTCCGACCGAGAAGATGCTGATCGGCACGCCGGTCAGCTGGGATACCCGCTCCACATAATGGCGGGCGTTGGCAGGCAGCTCGTCGAGCGACTTGACGTTGCTCAGATCCTCGTTCCAGCCCGGCATCTCCTCGTAGATCGGCTCGCACCTCGAGAGCAGCTCCAGGCTGGCCGGATACGACTCGATCGTCTTGCCGTCCAGCTGATAAGCGGTGCAGATCTTCACCGTCTCCAGCCCGCTCAGCACGTCGAGCGAGTTGAGCGACAGGCCGGTGATGCCGCTGACTCTGCGCGCATGACGCACGACCACGCTGTCGAACCAGCCTACGCGGCGCGGCCGTCCGGTCACGGTGCCGTACTCGTTGCCGCGTTCGCGGATCCAGTCGCCGAGCTCATCCTTCAGCTCTGTCGGGAACGGACCGTCGCCCACGCGAGTCGTGTACGCCTTGGCGACGCCGATCACCTGATGGATCTTCGTCGGTCCTACGCCGGAGCCGATGCAGACGCCGCCGGCGCTCGGATTGGAAGACGTCACATACGGATACGTGCCGTGGTCGATATCCAGCATGATGCCCTGCGCCCCTTCGAACAGGACGCGCTTGCCCTGGTCGATCATGTCGTTCAGCACGACCGATGTGTCCGTCACATACTTGCGCAGCACTTCCGCATAGCCGAGATAATCGCGCAGCACCTGCTCGATATCCACCGGCTCGCCGCCGTACACCTGCTGGATCAGCTTGTTCTTCTCGGCGCCGATCGAACGCAGCTTGCGCTCGAACACCTCGGCATCCATCAGATCGATCATGCGGATGCCGCTGCGCGACGCCTTGTCCATGTATGCCGGACCGATCCCCTTCTTCGTTGTGCCGATCTTGTTGTCGCCCTTGCGCGCTTCCTCCAGCTCGTCGATCACCAGGTGATACGGCATGATCAGATGCGCGCGATCGCTGATATACAGATTATCTGTGGAGAAACCGTTTTCATGTATATAGTTGATCTCATCGATTAATGCTTTGGGATTGATGACCATACCGTTGCCCATGACGCATATCTTGTTGGAATAGAAAATGCCAGAGGGGATCAGCGTCAGCTTGTACTTCTGGTTATTGATCAGGATCGTATGGCCGGCATTGTTGCCACCTTGGTAACGGGCGATGACCTCCGCGCTTTCCGCCAGATAGTCGGTAATCTTCCCCTTGCCCTCATCGCCCCATTGGCTGCCAACGACGACTACAGTAGACATTCCTCAATTCCCCCGTTCGCATGCACGTCAGATGCACGCCAATTTTCCTGCGGCCATTTAGCCATTTGACCGCAGCATTATAAGTGTATCAGTCTGATAGGGTGAAGTCAAACAAAGATCCGAACGATCTGACAAGGAAATGTCTGATCGTTCGGATTATCACCGGAATATGCGTTACATTCCAGAGGCTGCCGCTTCCTGATGCGTTCTTTCCAGATTGACGAACTTGTTGAAGTTCTTGAGGAAAGCCAACTCCACGGTGCCGACCGGACCGTTCCGCTGCTTGGCGATGATGATCTCGATGATGTTCTGCTTCTCGGAGTTCTTGTCGTAATAATCGTCGCGATACAGGAACGCCACGATGTCGGCGTCCTGCTCGATCGAACCGGATTCGCGCAGGTCCGACATCATCGGCCGCTTGTCCTGCCGCTGCTCGACGCTGCGGCTGAGCTGCGACAGCGCGATGACCGGCACGTCCAGCTCGCGGGCGATCGCCTTCAGCGTCCGGGAGATCTCGGACACCTCCTGCTGGCGGTTCTCCCCCGGCTTGCCCCGGCCCTGGATCAGCTGCAGGTAATCGATCACGACCAGCCCGAGGCCGCGCTCCTTTTTGAGACGGCGGCACTTGGCCCGGATATCGGCGACCGTGATCGTCGCCGAATCGTCGATGAAGATCGGCGCCTCGGCCATGGCGCCGATCGCCATCGTCACCTTCTCCCAATCGTCAGGCTCCAGGTAACCGGTACGCATGCGGCCGGCATCGACATTCGCCTCCGCGCAGATCATCCGCTGCACGAGCTGCGCGGCTGACATTTCCAGACTGAAGATCGCGACCGTCTCCTTGGCCCGCACGCCAACGTTCTGCGCGATATTGAGCGCAAAGGCCGTCTTCCCCACGGAAGGACGTGCGGCCACGATGATCAGATCGCTGCGCTGGAAGCCGGAGGTCATCTTGTCCAGATCGATGAAGCCCGATGGAATGCCGGTCGTCCCGCCGCGATGGGAATGCAGGAACTCGATGCGCTCGAATACCTCCATCAGCGCATCCTTGATCGGCACGAAGCCGGTATGCTTGCGGTTCGAGATCTCGAGGATGCGGCGCTCCGCCTCACTGAGCAGATTGCTCACATCGTCCGTGCCCGCATAGCCGTTCGACACGATCTCCGTCGCTTCGCGAATCAGGCGGCGAAGCACCGACTTCTCCTCGATGATCGCTGCGTAATAATCGACGTTCGCCGCCGTCGGAACCGCATTCGCCAGCTCCGTCAGATAGCTGACCCCGCCAACCTCCTCCAGAAGCTTCTTGTTCTGAAGCTTGGCCGTCAGCGTCACCAGATCGATCGGCTCATTCTCCTCGGACAGCTCCTCCATCGCCTGGAAGATGCGCTGATGGGCCGTACGATAGAAGTCTTCCGCGCGTATCCGCTCCTGCGCGACGGCGAGCGCCTCGCCATCCAGCAGGATGGCGCCGAGCACCGCCTGCTCCGCTTCGATATTCTGCGGTGGCACGCGTCCAACCAACAATTCCCCGTCCATCACCCATTGCTCCTTTGCCTGATCGCTCCAAGCATGATGCCAAGCATTATTCTTCCGAGACCTGAACGCCTATCGTTGCCGTCACATCCGGATGCAGCCGGATGTTCACCTTCGTCACGCCGAGGCTGCGTATCGGATCGTCGAGCAGGATCTTGCGCTTGTCGATCTTGTACCCTTTCTTCTCCATCTCCTCGGCGATCTGCTTGCTCGTGATCGAGCCGAACAGGCGGCCGCCTTCGCCAGCCTTCACCTTGAAGCTCAGCGTCAGGTCCTTCAGCTTCTCCGCGAGGTTCACCGCTTCTTCCTTCTCCTTCTCCTTGCGGCGGCTCTCGGCCTTGTGCAGCTGCTCCAGCTGCTTCAGATTGCTTTCATTCGCCGGCGAGACAAGGCCGCGCGGGATCAGATAATTGCGCGCATACCCTTCGGAAACTTCCTTCACTTCACCTTTCTTGCCCTGCCCCTTGACATCCTTCAGAAAGATAACCTTCATTCAAAAAGCCCCTCCTCTGCTTCTATTTCGGCCAATACTTGCTTCAGACGGCGCACCGCTTCCTCCAGCGGTACATCAAGCTGCGCGGCGGCATTGGTCAGGTGACCTCCCCCGCCGAGCTTCTCCATCACGACCTGCACATTGATCTGGCCGGAAGACCTGGCGCTGATGCCGATGCGGCCGTCCGGCAGCTCGCTGACGACGAAGGAAGCGTAGATACCTGCCATATTCAGCAGCGTATCCGCCGCCCTCGCGATGACCAGCTGAGTGCACTTGTAGCCAGGCGCCGTTACGGATAGCGCAATGTGATCGTAGATGATGGAGGCATTCCGGATGATCTCGGATTTCTGGATATAGTCCTGCAGGCTCTCCTTCAGCAGATGCTGCGTCATCGCCGGATCGGCGCCGTTGCGCCGCAGGAAAGACGCGGCCTCGAAGGTCCGCGCTCCCGCCTTTAATGTAAAGTTCTTCGTATCGACGACGATTCCTGCCAGCAGGGCGGTGGCCTCGATCGGCTCCAGCTTCATCTGGTCGTGGAAATATTGCAGGAGTTCGGTGACCAGCTCGCAGGTCGACGACGCGTAAGGTTCGATATAGATCAAGACCGCTTCATTGATAAATTCCTCGCCGCGGCGATGGTGGTCGACCACCACCACCCGGCTCGAGAGATTCACGATGCGCGGCTCCGCCAGCATCGAAGCCTTGTGCGTATCCACGATGACGATCAGGGTGTTCTGATCTGCTATGTTCAGCGCCTGCTCCGGCGTGATGAAGCTGTCATGGATCTCCCTGTGCTCGCTCAGCTCATTCACCAGCTGCTCGATCGACGGATTGATCTCCTCGAGGATGATCGATCCCCGCTTGCCGCTCATGCGCACCGCCTTGAGCACGCCGATCGCCGCTCCCAGCGAGTCCATATCCGGCATGCGATGTCCGGCGATGATCACATGATCACTCTGCCGGATCAGATCCCTGAGCGCATGGGAGATGACTCTGGCGCGAACGCGCGTCCGCTTCTCGACGGCGTTGGACTTGCCGCCGTAGAAGGACAGCCGCTGCCCTGACCGCACAGCCACCTGGTCGCCGCCCCGTCCCAGCGCCACATCAAGGCTCGACTGCGCCATCTGCCCCAGCTCGACCAGGCTGTCGAAGCCCGAGGCGATGCCGATGCTCAGCGTCAGCGGCAGCTTCATCTCCGCGGTCAGATCGCGCACGGCGTCGACGATCTCGAATCGGGTCTGCTCCAGCTTGCGCAGCGTCTTCTGATCCATCACGATGAGGAATTTGTCCGAAGCGATGCGGCGCAGGAAGATCTGCTCATTCAGCGCCCAGTTGTTGATCTCGCTGGCCACCTGGGCGACGAGCACCGCCCTCGCCTGATCCTCCATCCCCTGCGTCACCTCATCGAGATTGTCCAGCGCGACGATCCCGATGGCGATCTTCTCCTCCTGATAGCGCTTCGACAAGGTGGTGAAGTCCGTCACATCCCGAATGAAGAGCAACCGATCTTCCGCCCTGACCATCACCTCATAGATGCGGTCCTCTCTCTGAATGTGGATGACCGATTCCTGCTCCTTCCTGCCTGCCAGCTCCGGGAAATGTTCAGCAAGGGAATCTCCTGCGATCGATTCCTGACGGAACATCTTCGACACATATGGATTATGCCAGTCGATCAGCATGTCGCCGGAGTACAGCACGATGCCGATCGGCAGTTCCTGGATGACAGCGTTGCCGGCATGCCTCACGCGGTGAGACATCGTCATGATGTACTCGTGCAGATCCTCACGGAACGCCCGCTCGGCCCGAACCGCATAGTAGACGACGACACCGGTCAGCACGAAGCCGACCGCGCCAGCCACCCATTCGTAGACCAGCAGTCCGATGTCCAGGATGACCAGGACGATCAGACTCAGCCACATATGGTAACCATGCCATCGATTGACGAGAAATTTATGCATGGAATCGAATCGCTCCCAACCACATAGTCCCTGTCCGCACTTCTGCTTACTTCCTCCTGGTGAGATACTGACGCACCGGGAAAGCCGTATCTATCAGCCCGACCATACTTGTGATATACATGGCAGGGGGGAACAGGATGCAGAGGATGCCCACGATGAACGGCAGCACCTTGCTCCTTCCCCTGATGTGCATCCAGTAAATGATGAAGGCCACGCCCTGTACCGTAAACGCCATCAGCAGGATCGGGTACACATTCAGGACGAGCGTATACAGGAAATTGTCCGGCGTAACGAACAGATCCAGAAGCAGCACCACCAGGTAATACCAGACGAGCGACCTGGGCAGGCGCCATTCTCTGGCGGGAGGCAGGGCAGCTGCAGGATAGCCCAGCCCGTTCAGCAATCTCCGGCTGAAGAAATGTGTGACCACCGTATAATAAAAAGCAATGATCATGATATACAGCGGAAGAAGGCGGACCGCGACGGAGATCAAGGCATCCAACGTATCCGGCGAGATGACCGCTGTCCCCGTGATCTGCTCGACCAGGCCAAACTGCCCCTCGATCAGCGCACGGATCTCAGCCGGAATATCCACTCCTCCAAGCGACACCGACACATAGATCGTCAGCAGCACGGCAATCATCGATACGGCGCCTGCCATCAATGTCGCCCAGGCGGTGGCACGCCTCCTGTACATATAGCCCATCACCGCTCCAGGCACGAGCATCACAGCCAGGATGATGGCGGTAAACGGCCAGGCGGTGCCTGACAGGAACAGCAAGAGCAGCGCCGGCACGATGAAATACCCCGCCGCATGCACCAGCGTAGGGGAACTGACCACCAGCACGACGATCGGGATCATGGCGACATGCATCGTTATGATCTGCAACGGCGTGAGGAATGAGAAGCCCAGGATGATCATCATGACTGACCAGAATATTGGTTGGCGTGCCCACTGCCGCATATCGTCACCTCAGAATCTCGAGAGTTGTTGAACATGATTATACCATAATTCCGCTTCCGCCTATAAAGCCGTTTCCCTGTCTCAGGCGGCCTTGCGTCCTATACACAAAAAAAGCAGAGCTTTCGCCCTGCTGCGCTTGCGCCTTATTCCGTCGTGTACGGCAATAATGCAAGCTGCCTTGCCCGCTTGATCGCCGTGGTCAACATGCGTTGATACTTGGCGCTTGTCCCCGTCACGCGTCTTGGCAAGATCTTGCCGCGTTCACTGATGAATTTCTTAAGGGTATCTACATCTTTGTAATCGATGTAGGTGATCTTATTGACAGTGAAATAGCAGACTTTGCGACGCTTGTTACGGCCGCGGCGGTTGAAGGACTTGCGTTCCTCGCGCTGTTCGCGGTTTGCGCCTTCACGGGGAGTAGCAGGCTTGCGCTCTTGTTGCTGCTCGCTCATACTGCTTCATCCTTTCCTGATCAGAGGGTTATGTTACACACACCCGGGTGTTTCATGTGGATATGACTCTTTTTAAAATATCACAAATGGGCACAGAAATCAATCATTTTCCCTGCACTCAAACTTGAGCATGCTATCTGAGCTGCTTGCCTTAAGTAAAAAGTGCCACCTGTCACAGGCGGCACTTCTGAATTAATGATTGTCTGATGTGTATGGCAGAAGCGCCAGTGTTCTTGCGCGCTTGATGGCCACAGTCAGTTCACGTTGATACTTGGCACTTGTGCCAGTTACACGGCGAGGCAGGATCTTCCCGCGCTCGCTGATGAACTTTCTCAGAATATCTGTATTCTTATAATCAATGTGGGTAATTTTGTTGACAGTGAAGTAGCAAACTTTCTTGCGTTTGCCTCTGCCTCTGCGCGGCGTAAACTTTCTCTCGCTGCGCTCTTCTTCATTTCTTGGCGCGATCGTCATTGTACTGATTCAGTCCCTTTCAATTAGACGTTGATAAGATTGGTTGGCACGGCAATCTGCGCTCTGACGCTTGCGCCCAATCACCGTTACCTTTTTCTGTATGATCTCTATATTTCTCGTTAGGCACACCTGTGCCCCTGTTAAAGTCGCTTATACTAATATAACTCAATGCAAATTGAAAATCAATTCATTTTCACAACTCTCCATTGCTTCACAACGCCTCTCCGTCAATCCCTCATCCCGCTTCAGGCTTCATACATCACTTATATGGTCCAAGCTACTTGCAGATTATCTCCTTAAGTGAGATGCGGCTCGGATATACTGGAAGTTGATCAATATACCTCCAGCTCGGATACCTGCGCCGCTGGCCATCCCGTGTTGCCGCTCACCACGACCCTCACGAATCTTGCCTCCGCCTCGCCAAGCGGAATCTCCACCCTGTTGCCCGTTCGAGGATCGTAGGTATACGTTGCCTTGCCGACGAGTGTCGTGAATGGATCGCCGTCATCGCTGATCAGAACCTCGATCTCCTGCTCCCTCGCCTCCCAGACATCAAGCGGCGGCAGCGTAAGAACAACGGATTGCACCTTCATCCTGTCTCCCAGATCCACGGTGATCTGTTGCGGGAAGCGATTCGGCATGCTCTCCCAATACGTGTAGTGATCACCGTCATTGGCTTTCCAGGCTGGGAAGTCTTGCGTCGTATCGGTGGATGACACGATCGGCTTGCCCAGAGCAAGATTGATCTTCGGCGCCTGTTTGCTGAACGGCACCTCCTTCACTTCGCTGGCCGTGTCGGAACGGTCGATCTGCACATAACCAACCTCCTGATCATAGATGATGCCGATATAGTCGAAGGTCACATAGTCCCCTTCTTCTGCCACCGGCAGTTCTGCGATCAAGCTGCCGTTATGTTGATAAGCTGCGACCCTCGCATGCGGCCACTTATCTCCTTTACGGATGGAGATGGTCGTGTCCGCCCCCATCGGTTGGTAGATCCGGATGTGATCCTCCTCACGCACCTCTACCAGGTAATGGTCGCCTGGGTCCAGCTCCTTCCCGTTGTAACGGGTATATACCCCGCCGCGCACGCTTCCTGACCTGTTCACAGATTCCACTCCGCCGGGAGCCAAGGTGAAGTCACCGATAGCGTAGCCTTCTTCCTCGTGCCAATTGGCCGTGATCGTATAATCCCCTATCACCGTCCGCGTAACGGACTCGTCCAGATGCTCGAACGAATCAACAAGCTCACTCGCATAATGCGCAAGCACCTGATTCTGAAACACGCCTGCTACATCCACCCATGGATTCTCGGTGCCATTCAGCAGATCCATGCTCAGTTGATAGCCTTGCGCCAAGTTCCAACGGAGCATCGCCTTCGAATGGGTCATCGTCTCAAACGCCAGATTATGTTGATACAGCAGCACTTTATCCCTTAGCAGCATGCCCGCCATCGGGAAGTATTCCGTATATTGGTCCGTTTTCGTCCGGTAGCCGAGGAGATCCCACAGATAGTTGGTTCCCAGAAACCCGGTGCTGTCATCCGCCAGTACATCGATGCCCACTTCGACGAACATCTGGTGCCCAATCGATCGAAAATATTGACGAACGCCTTCGAAGTACGCGTTTGAAGGATCCGTCCCATCGGCCACTTCCTTATTGAAAACATACGGCGCATTGCGCGCACCCCATTGATCCTCGAATATCCCGTCAAATCCCGCCTCCTCGATCAGTTCCTTATGCTCCTCGGCTATCCGGTCCCTGACGAATGGATGATTCGGATTGACGACATACCCGATGTGAGGGCCATATTCCTCCTTGATGATCATCCCGTTCTCGCTCCGCACGACGATGTCCGCCAATTCCAGATTGGCCGGCAGATTGGCCAGCGTGGGAGAGGACGCGCTCCACCAGGAGAAGTTCGTATAAGGGATCACGAGATGCCCCTTCTGCTGCGCATAAGCAACGAACTCTCGGAAATCATCCTCTCCGCCCCACTTCGAAGCCGGAGGGATAAAATCCGGATAATGCTCATCATGGCCGCCTTCTTGGAAACCCACCAAGTGTATGATGCCGGCGTGTTCCAAGGTATCCAGCCATTTGTTTCTCAGTCCGTTCCAATCCTCCCGACCAATCGCCGCGATATCCAGTTTGTATAGCGGAGCTGCAGCATACTGCTTCATCTGCTCCCCAAGCTTCTCCTCGATCCCGCGATACTCGTCGATCCGATTCATCATGCGGTAAGCCGAGATGGAAGCTTCATACCCATCGCTCAGCATGACCACGATCTTCGGCGAGATCCACTGCCCTCCCTGCTCGATCCAGGTCTTGTAGTTGTGGACGATCGCCGATTTCTGAGCATCATCGACTTGACTCTTGAAGCCAACGTCCAGCGTTGCGATCGGTCCTTCATGAATATCGAACAAAACCAGTGTTCCATGTTTTAATTGCAACGCTGTATAGGCGGCAAACATCATGCCGGGATACTGTCCTTCGAAGGAGTTGTTCTCCTTGAAGAAGCTTGCGTTCAGCTTGGCGCCAGGCAGCATGGGCAACAAAGCGCTGTCTGCCTGATTAATGTCGAACCGAAGCTCATAGGGGAACCGGAAGGACTCCACAACCGCTGCGGTCTGATTGTCCGCGAAGGCTTGCATGACAACCCGATCCTCTTGAGTAAAATCCATCTCGATACGCACAACGATCGGACTCTCATAGCGGAACGTCAACTTCTTCTCCCTGTTGCTCCATTCATACGTGAACTGCTCCGACTCCGTTGATCGATGTGAGGATTCATCCGCCATAAAGGCCCACCACAGATTGTCCTCCCGATTCCCGGAACTCAGGATCTGTCCGGAGGTTCTCTCTTTGATATAGGCAATTCCGCCTCTGTCTGCATGAAACGCGATCTCATATACGGGTGTGCGGACGACGATCAGATCCTCTTGCTCCTGGAATTGAATCTGACTGCCAGGAACGAGAATAAGAATCGCCGTCCCCGCCAATACAACCGCCAGCACCACACCCGCCAGAAGGATTCTGTGCTTGTTCCTGATCAAGGTACTCACCATCCTCGCTCTTCCGTCAATCCATTTCTCCACTTTATCACAAAGGGTTGCCCCCAGATCTTCGGTCACAGGGACAACCCTCTTGTCAGTTGAACGATCGATTATTGCACTTGAATGGAGTTAAATACATTCTCTTGCACATTCTTCGCTGCACGATCCAGGATCGCCTTAAGATCCGCGTCTTTCTTCGTGAACACTTCCTGAATCGCCAGCGTCATCTCAGCATAGTAGTCCTGGGTGTTGAACTGTGCTTCCGGTTTGCCGTCCAAGAGGTTAAGAACTCCCAAGTCGTACTGATACACATTATCGTACTTGTCATAGAGGGCTTTCATCTTCTGGCCAAATTCGGAATCCATCGTGAAGTATTCGATGACCGGCGGGATGAAGAATTTGCCCTCCGCTTGACGAGCCTTGATGTTTTCTTCCGCAGATACGATTGCATCATCAGAGAAGTAATCGAACACCGCATAGTTAAACGCCGCTTCCTGTTCTTCCTTCGTAGCATTCGGATTGATGACCAGGTAGTCGCCGCCGAGGACGCCGGTATGCTTGCCTCCCGGTTGATAAGCCGGCATCGGATAGACGGCGATATCGTCTTTGCTCATGCCGCCCTGATTCAACGCTTGATCCACCGGACCATCCGCGCCAGCGATTACCATCGCGGTGCGTCCTTGCGCGAAGGAACCTACTGCATCGCCCCAGTTCAGCGCCCAGTCCGTCGGGATCGCATTCGCTTCCCATTTCAGTCTGTGATAGAACTCAAGCGCCTTAAGACCCGCATCCGAATGAAATACAGCCGTTACTTTGCCATCGGCTACGGTTTGAATCTCTCCTCCCGCTTCGAACAGGAAGTTCGTCCAGTTCCATCCCGCTTCGTTGCCCTTGCCCATCAGGGC
>CALGAO010000148.1 GCA_937957685.1 uncultured Paenibacillaceae bacterium | reverse complement strand
GCTGATCACAGTCCCACTCCTTAGCATATGTCTCCCCTCTGAAGCTATTAGCCGTATCTTCAAAGGGAGAATATTCTGCAGGGGTGGGTCATTTTCTTTTCGTCGCTCCTGGGTCAATTATATTCCGGCGGTGACACAAAGAAAACACAATTAAAAACGCCCAGTCTTTCGACTGAGCGTTGGATCGGAGATTTTTGTTTTTCGTATAAATTGAACAATTCTCCATTTTAACTTCTTTCCTTTATTCCAGTTATTATCCTATGGGTTGAGATCATCATAGCAAAAACATGCCGCTTTCTCAACAAAAATCGAATCTGCAAAATCACTCAATTTTCATTGTTGCATATCTACTGTCAACTTACCTTTCCCCTCGACAACCTTTTCGTCTACTATGTAAAAAAATAAAAATTCCTGTCCTCAATTTCCAATTCCTTACAAATCCCGAAATCCCTTGCCCCTCAAGCCCTCCAAGCCATTTTCACGTCAAAATCGGAATAAAAATTATTGTCCACTCATGTGAGGTTTGAGGGGTCAGGAACTGGTAATACATGGAACAATTGTGAACAAAACGAGATAAAAATTATTGTCCTTTTCAGAGGTAAGGCTCTGGCAAAGGGGACAGGAATTAAACTGAGCAAGTGCCTGGGTGAGAGCTTGAGAAAAGGCTGGAATCCCTTGATTTAACGGCATTCTTAGCCTTTTTTAGCCCTTTTCTTCCCCCTCAAAAAATCCCTCTTCTCAGCCGAATTTGACCCGATTTTGGCTTGAAATTGAAGCGGAAATGGACACTAATTTTTATCTCTGGACAATTTTTTAGGATCGTGGACAGGAATTTTTATTTGGGGAAAGCATCCGTTGCCGCATCGCCTCGAACAGCAGGACGGTCGTCGCCATCGCCACGTTGAGCGACTCGGTGCGGCCCTGCATCGGGATGGTGATGCGCTCGTCCACCTCCGCCCCAACCGCGTCGGATACACCTGCTCCCTCGTTGCCGACGACGAACCAGAGGGGCTGCCGCCAGTCAAGCTCATAGCAGCTGCGGGCATTCTCCAGCCCGGTGCTGACGACATGGATGCCGCGGCTGCGCGCCTCGCGCAGGTAGGGGAGCAGATCGCCCTCCAGGACCGGCAGGCGGAACATCGAGCCCATCGACGCGCGAACCGTCTTCGGATTGTACAGGTCCGCCGAGCCTCTGCCGATGATGATCCCTGTCGCTCCGGAAGCCTCCGCGCTGCGGATGATCGTGCCGACGTTGCCCGGATCCTGCACGCCGTCCAGCAGCACGACGAGCGGCTGCTCCTGCTGCCACAGCCGATCGGCGGACGGCAGCGCCTTCCGCACGATGGCGAATACGCCCTGCGGCGTCTGCGTGCTCGTGCATCTGGCGAGGATGCTCTCGCTGACCGAGATCCACTCACAGACCTGGCCGCGATACTCATGCAGCTCCGGCGGCAGGGGCCGGTCGTCCACGTACGCCACGCACTCCACATCGGCGCCCGATCGCAGCGCCTCCTTGACGAGATGCACGCCCTCCACGAGGAACCTGCCTTGCTCATCGCGCCCTTTCTTGCCGAGCAGCTCCGCCCACTCTTTGACTTTCGGATTATGTACGGATGTTATCGTCTTGTTCACGGTATATGGTTACTCCTCGAAGGATATTTCCAGTTTGCGCAGATTCTCATTGCTGCCCACGACGACCAGCACGTCGTTCTCCTTGATCTTATCTTCCGCGCGCGGCGCGATGTTCATGCGGTCGCCGTTCTTGATCGCCATCACGTTGCAGCCGTACTTCGCCCGGATGTCAAGCTCGCGCAGATTCTTGCCGATCATGCGCGGCGTCACATGGATATCGACGATGCTGTAGTCCTCGGACAGCTCGATGTAGTCGAGAATATTCGGGGAGATGAGCGAATGAGCCAGCCGAATGCCCATATCCCGCTCCGGGAAGATCACCTTGTCCACTCCAATCTTCGAGAGCACCTTGCCATGCAGCTCGGACTGGGCCTTGACGACGAGCATCTTGACTCCCATCTCCTTGAGGATCAGCGAAGTGAGGATGCTCGCCTGGATGTCCGCGCCGATCGCCACCACGACCACGTCGAAGTTGCGGATGCCAAGCGCCCTAAGCGCCTCCTCATCGGTGCAGTTCGCCTGAACGGCGTGCGTGACCGAGCTCAGCACCTGCTCGATCCGCTCTTCCTTCTCATCGATCGCCAGCACCTCATAGCCCAGCTTGTACAGGGCCTTGGCCACGCTCGACCCGAATCTTCCCATGCCGATGACGGCAAACTGTTTTTTTGTTGATTTTGCCACCATAACCACCGCCTCAGAAACATGTTTTATTATATCATAGCCGGATGCGAAATTGAGCATATTACAAACGAAGCCTGTATCATGATGCAAGGTATTAAGGACAGCGGAGGATTCGTAGCATGATCAGTATGAGTTTGCGCGAAGCGATTGTCAAACGCGTGCAGGACAGGGACGAAGAGGAATTGATGGAGATCATCAACGATTCGGTGCATGCCGACGAGCGAGCGTTGCCCGGTCTGGGCGTCCTGTTTGAGATCATCTGGGACCATATCGACGCTTCCACGAAAAATCTGCTCGTCAGCGAATTGAAGCAGCATCTTCCGACCTCCTGACGAGGCCCATCCCCTGTGATCAACCTCTCCATCATATGCCTGGCTGTCGCTGCGTACCACGTGCCAGGCGGCAGCTTCGTATATGATCGGATCGGTGGCAAGCGGCTCCGATGCATTGGATGTTTCCCATGAACAAAGGCAAACATGAGAAAATGGCGCTGCAGGGCAATCGCCCGGCAACGCCGTTTTTTTTGAAACGGAACGTCGATCCGCTATTTGTGGCCAAACTGCCACCGATTGAACCACTGCCATTCCGATACGACCCGGCAAGTGCTTAGGGCATCGGTCAGGCATTGGCGCTGTACGGCGCCGTGTCCAGGAACTTCGCTTCCGGCATCTTCTCCATGGCGGTGCGCAGCGCGTATTCATTCTCGAACAGCGCCACCTTGTTGCCGTGCTTGTCATGAACGAGGGTGGAGTTGACGCGGAACTTGCCCGGATCGGCTTCCACGCCGGTGATCCAGCGCGCGAACTGATACGGCAAGCGCTGCAGCGCGATGTCCACGCCATACTCATGCTTCATCCTGTACTCGAATACCTCAAACTGCAGCTGCCCGACGACGCCGAGGATGATGTCCTCGAAGCCGATCGTGCGGAACACCTGCACGGTGCCTTCCTCGGTCAGCTGGTCGAGGCCCTTCTGGAACTGCTTGTGCTTCATCGCGTTCTTCACCGTCAGCTTGGCGAAGATCTCCGGCGAG
This sequence comes from uncultured Paenibacillaceae bacterium, assembly GCA_937957685.1. GTDB lineage: Bacteria > Bacillota > Bacilli > Paenibacillales > DA-C8 > Insulibacter. The sequence goes on along the minus strand of CALGAO010000148.1, from coordinate 18,504 downwards.
AACGTCGGCAGCTCGTCGAACTCGAAGCTTCCGCCCTCCACCAGCGTATCGCCGATGCGGAAGATGCCCGGGTCGAACAGGCCGATGATGTCTCCCGGGTAGGCCACCTCCGTGATGTCGCGGTCCTGCGCGAGAAACTGCTGCGGCTGCGACAGCTTGATCTCCTTGTCGTTGCGCACATGGCGAACCGTCATGCCGCGCGTGAACTTGCCGGAGACGATGCGCAGGAAGGCCAGCCGGTCGCGGTGCGCCGGGTTCATGTTGGCCTGAATCTTGAATACATAGCCGGAGAACTTCTCCCAGGTCGGCTCGATCAGCCCCTGATTGCTCTGCCGCCCCGTTGGCGACGGAGCCAGCTGGAGGAAGTTCTCCAGGAACGTCTGCACGCCGAAGTTATTGATCGCGCTGCCGAAGAAGACCGGCGTCAGCTCACCCCTGGCTACCCGGTCCAGGTCGAACTCGTCGCCCGCCACCTCCAGGAGCTCCAGTTCCTCGCGCACCTGTTGGAACAGATGCTCGCCGGCGATCTTCCTGATCTTCTCATCATCGAAGCCCTGCACCTTCTCCACGGCGATCGTCTGATGATCGTCGCCCTGGTACAGCTCCACCTGAACCTTGCGGCGATCATACACGCCGCACAGCGTGCGCCCCATGCCGATCGGCCAGTTCATCGGATAGGAACGGATGCCCAGCACCTGCTCCAGTTCCTCCAGCAGATCGAACGGGTCCCTGCCCTCGCGGTCCAGCTTGTTGATGAAGGTGAAGATCGGGATGCCGCGCTTGCTGCACACCTCGAACAGCTTCTTCGTCTGCGCCTCGACGCCCTTGGCCACGTCGATCAGCATCACGGCGCAGTCCGCGGCCGTCAGGGTGCGGTACGTATCCTCGGAGAAATCCTGGTGACCAGGGGTGTCCAGGATGTTCACCTTGTGTCCCTTGTATTCGAACTGCAGCACGGAAGACGTTACCGAGATCCCGCGCTGCTTCTCAATCTCCATCCAGTCGGAGGTGGCGAACTTGTTCGCCTTTCTTCCCTTGACCGTGCCTGCCAGACGAATCGCTCCCCCGAACAGCAGCAGCTTCTCCGTCAGTGTCGTTTTTCCCGCGTCCGGGTGTGAGATAATCGCAAACGTCCGTCGCCTGCTTGTTTCTTCTGCGATCTCTTGCGCCAAATCAGGCATCTTCGTTTGATCCTTCCTTCTATCTTCTGTATCAGTTATCTATCCATAGATTCGGTTGGGGCGTCTGTCTCCCGGGCCATGATGACTCAGATTCCCGCGCCGCTGACCGTCCAGATGACCGAGTCTTCCTCCTGTCCCTGAACCGGCCACCACTTGAAGCCGTCCCGCGCCAGCAGCTGATGCGACTCCTCAGGCCCCCAGCTTCCTGCGGGATAATAGGTCAGGTCGCTGGAATCCTGATTCCAGGCTTCGGCGATCCGGTCGATGAATTTCCATGCCAGGGATACCTCATCCCAGCGGGTGAAGTAGGTCGAGTCGCCCCTGACCGCATCGAGCAGCAGACGCTCGTAAGCTTCCGGCGTATTGTACCCGACCCTGCAGCTCTGGCAGAAATCGACAGCGACCGGCACGACATTGGTGAAGCCGTCGCCGCCCGGGTTCTTCGCATTCATCTTGAAGTAGATGCCCTCCATGGGGTTCACGCGGAACACCAGAAGGTTCGGCTCGAGGTTGTTGTTCCGGGCGAAGTACATCCGCTCCGGCACATTCTTGAACTCGATGACAACCTCCGTGCTCTTGGCCGCCAGCCGCTTGCCCGTGCGAATATAGAACGGCACGCCGGCCCAACGGAAATTGTCTACATACAGCTTGGCCGCGAAGAACGTATCGGTCACGGACGCCGGGTTAACGCCAGGCTCCTCCCGATAGGCTGGCAGTTCGACGCCCTTCTTCACGCCCCTCGCATATTGGCCGCGCACCACGTGTTTCAGCACATCCTCGCGCGACTCGAAGCGGCGCAGCGAGCGAAGGACCTTCACCTTCTCGTCGCGGATCGCCTCCGGATGCAGTCTGCTCGGCGGCTCCATGGCGATCATCGTCAGCATCTGCAGCATATGGTTCTGCACCATGTCGCGCAGCGTGCCTGACTTCTCATAGTATGCGCCGCGCTCCTCCACTCCTACCGTCTCGCTCATCGTGATCTGCACGTTGGCGATGTATTTGTTGTTCCAGAGCGGCTCGAACAGGGCGTTGGAGAAACGAACCACCTCGATGTTCTGCACCATCTCCTTGCCCAGGTAATGGTCGATCCGGTAGATCTCATCCTCATGGAAGACGCTGGTGATCTCTTCGTTGAGCGAAGCGGCGGAATGCTGATCGTAGCCGAACGGCTTCTCGATCACGAGGCGATGCCAGCCCGCGCTGTCAAGCAGCCCGCCCTGTTTCAGGTTCTCGGCCACAGGACCGAAATGCTCAGGCGCAAGCGCCAGATAGAACAGGCGGTTGCCGGCGATGTGGAACTCGCTTTCGATCGCTTCCGTATGCGCCTTCAACTGTCTGAAGCCATCCAGGTTGTTGATATCCAGCGACATATATGTGAAATGCTTCGCGAATTCCGCCCACTCCGCATCCGTAAACTTCTTGTGACGAGCGAACTCCATGATCGAATCATGCACATCCTGGCGGAACTGCTCATGGGTCTTCGGTCGGCGCGCCAGGCCGATCACCGCGAAATTGTCTGCCAGCTTCCCCTCGCGATACAGGCTGAAGATTGCCGGGAACAGCTTGCGCTTGGCCAGGTCTCCTGTCGCTCCGAAGATGAAGAACAAAGCTCCTCCCGCAGTGGATTTCCCGTTTGACAGTGGTCCCATATCTCATCACTTTCCTATATGTAATCTGATTTGGTTTAGTTTAGCATATTCGTCGGCAGGACGCCATCGAATTTTGATTAAAACCATGGATTTAGTAGGTCTTCGCAAGTTCCCCCAAGCCTGTCTATCCGAGAGGCTTTCGAAACACGTAGCATCTCATCTCGAGAATATATCCGACCGGAGTAAAGCCGTGCTTCGAATAGAAGCGCATCGCCTTCACGTTCGACGCATCCACGTACAGGCGGACGCCATTCAGCCCCTTGCGCCAGGCGAGCCGCTCGGCCACCGCCATCAGCGCTGAGCCGATGCCGCGGTTCTGTTCATGCGAGTCCACGGCCAGAAGATCGATGATCATCTCTCTCGGCCCCGCATACGTCATGATGAACCCGCTGATGCGCCCATACTTCCCCACTTTAACAAACGTGTCCCGGTTTCGCAACCGGAACAGAACATCCTTCCTGGAGAATCTCACTCCGGGCAAGGTGCGCCTCGTGAATGGAAACAACTCCTGATAGACCAGTCGAACGATCTGCTCCTTGTCCTTGTGGTACGATGCCCTTCTGATCACGGCAATCCCTCCCCTGCAACTACCCTAGCATATGGCGACAGGGAGAGATGCGGCAGGGCATCTGCAGGGCTTATAGGACATTCGGATGGATCGCGCGGCTGACACTTTGCGACATTAACATAGTAAAGCACAGATGCAATAATCTGTGCTCCCATGATTGTAGCATATACGGTTCCAAAGTTAAAGAATGCAATTTGCAAGTGAGTCCGGATTCGGTTCAACCCCGCATACGGTCATATCCGATCCAGGGCATACAGCCTGCGGTATCTCTCCTGCTCCCGCATCAGCTGCTGATGCGTCCCCTGCATGACGATGCGGCCGCGATCGAGAAACACGATCTGATCCATATGCTCCATGCCGATCAGGTGGTGGGTGATCCAGAGCAGCGTCCTGCCGCGAAGCGCAGCGAACATGGTGGAAAGCAGCGCCCGCTCCGTCAGCGGATCAAGCCCGACCGTCGGCTCGTCGAGCAGGACGATCGGCCGATCCTGCAGCAGGACGCGCGCCAGGGCGATCCGCTGCCGCTCTCCGCCGGAGAATCGTTCGCCGGCCTCCCGCACTCGCGTGTCGAGACCGTCCGGCAACGTCGCGAGCAGCCCGCCGAGTCCCGCCATCTCCGCCGCTTCGCGGACCTCCTCATCCGTGGCGTCAGGTCTGCCCAGGCGGATATTGCCTGACAAGGTGGTGTCGAACAGGTACGGTTGCTGATTCAGGACGGCGAATGGCCGCATCTGATCTGACCGCATCCTGCTGACGGGCGTGCCGCCTGTCTCGATCAGGCCGCGGTCAGGCGTCAGCTCTCCCTGGATCAGGTGCAGCAGCGTCGTCTTGCCGGCGCCGCTGCGGCCGAGGAGCGCCACCCGGCTGCCCGCCGGAACCTCCAGATTGATGTCCTCGAGGGTCCATGCTTCGGAGCCGGGATGGCGATAGCTGACGTTGATGAGGCGAAGTCCCGACGCTGCCGCTGGCTGCGCAGCGCCGTCGCCGGAGACAGGCGCCGGTTCGGGATGCTCCGGTTCGGGATGCTGGTGGCCCGCCTGTTCCACTGCCTGAAGCCGCCGCACGGAGTCGCGATAATCGGTCGCGCGCATGACGGTCTCGCCCGCTTTCGCCAGCGCGTCCAGCAAGGCGAATCCAATCAGGGCACAGGCGGCGATCCATTCCGGAGGAAAGGCGCCGCTTGCGCTCTGCCCCGCAGCCCAGAGCGTCAGGAGCACGATCGCCCCGCCGATCAGACATTGCGTCAGCCACTGGATCCGCCACTCCGAGCGGCGCAGCCTGCGATCCGCTTCCGCCATCTTCGCCTGTCGTTTCGAGAAGTCGCCCAGGAAGCTCGCCATCCGGCCGCTCAGCAGCCAGTCGCTCATGCCGAAGATGCCGTCCGTCAGCTCCCGATAGGCCAGGCTCCGCTGAGCTTTGCTGCTGATGCGCATCCTGCGCGAGACGAACAGGGCGAAGACCGGGACGGTGAAGAACCAGAAGCCGCAGTACAGCGCCATCCACAGGGCGAATCGGACATCCATGAGACCGAGGGCGATGATGCCCGCTCCATAGATCAGGACCGCCGTTGTTGCCGGAAGGATGAGGCGCAGGAAGACGTTCTGCAGCTGTTCGATATCCTCCGCGAGCAATCCCAGCAGATCGCCTGTCCGGTGGCGGGTATGGAGCTGCAGCGCCTGCGGCTCGATGATGCGGTACAGCCTGACACGCATGCGGGAGAGGATGCGCAGCACCGTATCGTGGCTGACCAACCGTTCCAGGTACTGCACGACGGCCTTGCTGAAGCCGAAGGCGCGCACCAGCACGATCGGCACGTAGACCATCAGGACATTCTCCGGCCGGAGCGCCGACCGGGAGATCAGATACCCCGAGGTGAACAGCAGGGCGCCGGCGCAGGCGACGGCCAGCAGACCGGCCAGTGACGCCGCGAGGAAGCGCCAGGGGTGCTCCCGCAGATGCGGCAGGATCCAGCCCTTCGTGCGATTATCGATGGTCTTCCTCACCGAGCTCCACCTCCTCCATGGCAGCCTCCATCATGCTGCGATATACGCCCTGGCGTGCGAGCAATTGCTCATGCGTGCCGGCTTCCGCCAGTCTGCCGTCCTTCAATACCCAGATCCAGTCCATCTCCTTCATCCAATGCAAGCGATGGGTAGCCAGGAAGACCCGGCGTCCTTCAAACAGCTTCAACATCGTTTCCTTCAGTTCCAGCTCCGTCTCCACGTCAAGATGAGCGGTAGGTTCGTCCAGCAGCCATACCGATCGCCTGCCGACCAGCGCTCTGGCGAGCGCGATGCGATGCGCCTGACCGCCGCTCAGCGCCCGTCCGCCATCGCCGATGCGTTCGTGAATGCCGTGAGGCAGCCGGGCGACCAACTCCGCGAGCCCGACATCGGCCAGCGCCTGCAGCACCTGCTCGTCGCTCGCCTCCGGCTCGTAGAAACGGACATTGTCGGCGATGCTGGCGGCGAACAGATAAGGGCGCTGCGGGATCAAGGACAGTTCCTGCTGCCACTTCCGCTTCGCGTCGCCAGCGAGCGGCAGCCCGGCGATCCTCACCTGCCCCGATTCCGGCTCAAGAAAGCCACCCAGCACGTTCAACAAGGTTGTCTTGCCGGCTCCGCTCATCCCGACGATGCCGATCTTGCGATGGTCGTGGCCCAGGGAAGCCGTGATCCCGGAGAGGCGCGACATGCCCCCCTCACCCGAGACATGGATATCGGACAGCTCCAGCCAGGGTGCGCTCGTCGCTGATCGGGCTGCGTGATCCGGTTGCCTGTCCGGGACATCCTCGACCTGCCTCCCGGCGTCGGATCGGCCGTCTGCTTGCGACGTCCCGACAAATGCGTCCGGGGCGCGTGTCTCCCCGATTACCTCCCGGATCGCCGTCCAGGCCTCCTTGCCATCGAGCGAGGCGTGGTAGTCCGAGCCAAACAGGCGAACCGGCAGGAAATACTCCGGCGCCAGCAGCAGCACCGCCAGCGCGGCTTCCAGGCCGATGCCGCCGCTGATCAGGCGCAGTCCGAGGCCGACGGCGACAAACGCGACCGACAGCGTGCTGAAGAAATCCAGGGCGAACGAGGACAGGAAGGCCACCCGGAGCGTCCGCATCGTGGCCGTCCGGTACCGGTCGCTGACCTGCTCCACGACCCCGGCGTAATCGCGGCTGCGGCCGAGAAATTTCAGGGTGGCAAGCCCCCGCAGCACATCGGTGAAATGTTGGGCCAGCACCTGGAAGCTGCGGTACTGTCGGTCCGCCATGCGGCGGGCGGCATAGCCGAGCAGGACGAAAAAGCCGATCAGGACAGGCATCGTAAAGGTGAGGATCAGCCCCGAGGCGACGTCCAGCGCGTAGACGGCAATGAGCAGCAGCGCTGTCACCAGCGCCATGTCCGTCGTCCGGATAACCGTCAATTCCAGATAGGAGCGGAATCGGTCGACACCGTCGAGCGTCAGCGTGACGAGCCGACCGCTGCCTGTGCGCGCCGCATGAGCCGGCCCGCGCTCAAACAGCCGCTCCGCCAGCTTCGATCGCAGCGTCTCGCCCGTTCGCTCCGCGAATCGCCCCGCGCACAGCCGCTGCGACCACACTGCCGTATGGCGAGCGACCCATGCGGCGACGAACGTGATGAGCGGCCGCAGCACCTCGGCGGCCGTCCCGCCCTGGAACAGCAGCGTGACAGCCTCAGCGAGCGACAGCGCCTGGCCGATGATCGCCAGGGCCTGGAGGAGCGACAGCATGCCGATCACCAGCATGGCCGGCCTGATCCCCCTGAGCGACAGCAGCGTCTTGTCCATCCGTCATCAATACTCCAGATGATCCCGTTCGCTGACCCGCTTGCGGAATACGTAATAGCTCCATACCTGATACCCGAGCACGAACGGCAGGAGCACACAGGCCACGATCGTCATCGCCTTTAGCGTATAAGGGCTGGAGGATGCGTTCGCCACCGTGAGGTCATAGGCGCTGTCCAGCGAGCTGATCATCACCCGGGGGAACAGGCCGATGAACAGCGTCGCAACGGATACCAGGATCAGCAAGCCGGTCATGGCGAAGGCCCAGCCCTCCCGCTTGCGATGCAGGAAGTATCCGGCCAGCACCGCTGCTGCCAGTCCCACAGCCGCCGCGACCAGCCAGACCATGAACCGGTCCTCGAACAGATCGGTCTCCAACAGTGACCAGCCCGCCAGCGCAGCCAGCATCAAGGCGACCCATGGAAGCAGGCGGGAGGCCAGCTTCCGCGCGCGCTCGCGCAGCTCTCCCGATGTGCGAAGCGTCAGGAAGGTCAGGCCGTGCAGCAGGCACAGGCCGGTGACCGTCAGGCCGCTCCACAGCGTGAAGCCATTGATCCAGTCGCTGAGATCCGCCCGCATCACCATATTCTCGCCGATCGGCATGCCGCTGGCCATGCTGGCGAACATCATGCCGAACAGCAACGGCGGCAGCAGGCTGCCGATGAAGATGCAGAAGTCCCACGTGCGCTTCCACCACACGCCGTCCGCCTTGGCGCGGAACTCGAAGGCCACAGCTCGGACGATCAGCGCAAGCAGGATCAGCGTCAGCAGGATATAATATCCGCTGAACATCGTGGAGTACCAATGCGGGAACGCCGCGAACATCGCGCCGGCCGCGGTGATGAGCCACACTTCATTGGCGTCCCAGAACGGGCCGATCGTATTGATCAGTACCCTGCGTTCCGTGTTTCCTCTCGCCAGCAGACGAGTGGACATCCCGACGCCGAAATCAAAGCCCTCCAGGAAGAAGAAACCGGCGAACAGAACAGAGATCAGGATAAACCAGAGATCATGGAGTGACAATTGGACCGCCTCCTTGTGCCGGATTAACCGAATATGGATCATAACCGCCTGCCATCGCATCATGACGATCTTCCGGCGTCGGCCCCCTGCGCGCCGTCCGGACGAACAGCCAGATGAGCACGGCCAGCAGGATCAGATAGATCGAGGTGAAGGAAATCAGGGAGAACCAGATCTCACCCGCCGTAACGCCGGGCGACACCGCATCCTCCACCGTCAGCAAGCCAAACACCGTCCACGGCTGTCTGCCGATCTCCGTCATGATCCAGCCTGCGGTATTGGCGATGAACGGCATGAAGATCGCGATGATCATGCTGACCAGGAACCAGCGGGGCATCTGGTCAAGCCTCTTGCGAATCGCCCTGTAAGCCCCATACAGGCTGAGCAGGATCATCAGCATGCCGGCGCCCACCATGATGCGGAAGCTCCAGAACGTCGTGCGAACAGGCGGAATATAGTCTCCCGGTCCGTACAATTCCTCATACTGCGCCTGCAGATCGTTCATGCCCGGCACGGAACCGGAGAATTTGCTGTAGGACAGGAAGCTGAGCAGATACGGAATCTTGACCTCGTAACGGTTCTCCTGCGTTTCCGGGTCGATGACGGCGAACAGCGTCCAGGGCGCCGGGTCGTCGCTCGTCTCCCACAGCCCTTCGGAGGCCGCCATCTTCATCGGCTGCGTGTCCATCAGGTACTGGGCCTGGGAATGGCCGAACAGGGCGATGGCGATCGACGCGATGCAAGCGACGAAGACGGACAGCTTGAAGGAGGAGCGGAAGAACTCCACATTCCGCTTCTTCAGCAGCTTCCAGGCGCTGATGCCCGCCACCAGGAATGCGCCGGTGGCGAACGCCCCGGCAACGGTATGCGGGAACTCCCAGATCAGTTGACCGTTGGTCAGAAGAGCGACCAGGTCGGTCATCTCCGCCCGGCCATTGTTGATGGCATACCCGACCGGATGCTGCATGAACGAATTGGCGGCCAGGATCCACAGCGCCGACAGCATCGTGCCGATCGAGACGAGCCAGATGCACAGGAGGTGAATCTTCTTCGGCAGCCGATCCCAACCGAATACCCACAGGCCGATAAACGTCGATTCGAGGAAGAACGCGAGCAGCGCCTCGATCGCCAGGGGCGCCCCGAAGATATCCCCGACGAATCGGGAGAATTCCGACCAGTTCATGCCAAACTGAAATTCCTGCAGGATCCCGGTGACGATCCCCACTGCGAAGTTGATGAGCAGGAACTTCCCCCAGAATTTTGCCATGTCCTTGTACTTGTTTTTATTCTTGACTACATACATCGTCTCCATGATAGCGATGAGCAGGGACAGACCAATCGATATCGGAACAAAGATAAAATGAAAGATCGTCGTCAACGCAAACTGCAGCCTCGCCAGATCCAAGATTTCCAATGACGTTATCCTCCTTCTTAGGTTTGCTGTACGTTCAGTGTTTCCCCGTTACATTGGAACCCCATGTTTATGAACAAATTGTGAATGAAATCACATTCACATATAGCCAGGCACCCTTCATCCTCATTTCATATCCAGCCCACACCTCGTTGCTTTCAAAGTTGTTGTATCCCTGGCAAATGCGATTGATCAGGGATGCAACCCAACTATTATAAGTATAGACCACCGGGACGGAAAGGACATAAGTCACTGGTGACGGAATGATGACGGGAATATGAGCGTTGTGTGAAGGAGGAGTTTGCCGTTGGGTGGGATGTTCCACGGATCGGCGCTCAGTCAGGTGTGCAAGTACAACAAAAAGCCCTCCTGATAAAGGAGAGCTTTCCATTAACACTCAGATGTCAGATGGTCATCTCATAACGTCCACTGCCTACTGTAAAAACGATACGGCCATTTCTATACTGCGCCTGGTACTTGCTGTCCAGTTTGTAGAGGTCCTTCTCCTTCCCTGGCAGCATGATCTCCGCAGTGGTGTTGGGCGGTATAGCGAACCGATATCGAATACCATCGCCTATGATCCGCCATTCCGATTCGATTGTCCCGTACAGGGATTCGTATCTCGCGCCTGCATATTGCAAGGTTCCACCGATGACCGGATGCAACCGGAAATGCTTGTAACCCGGCTTCTCCATCACCGGACGGATCCCGGCGATGTATGAGAAGAGGAAATCGCATACGGCGCCATAGGAATAATGATTAAAGGAGCCGGATACTTTGCCTTCCGGAGTGATGCCTCTCCAACTCTCCCAGATCGTCGTTGCTCCCTTGGTCACCGCATACAGCCAGGAAGGGAATGTCTCCTGTTCGAGCAGCCGATAGGCAAGATCGACATAGCCATGGTCCGCCAGCACATGGAGGATATAAGGGGTGGACAAGAACCCGGTATTCAGATGATAGTCCTCTTCAATTACCATCTGTGCCAGCTTCGCGGCAACCTGAGGTTTCAGATCCTCATCCGCCAGATCGAAAGCCAGCACCCTTACATTCGGCGCTTGCCTGCCCTCGATGACCGAACCGTCCTGACGGATAAAGTATCGGTTATAGATCTTCCTGATCCTCCGATACAGGTTGCTGTAACGAGCCTCATCCTCCCTCTTGCCGAGGATGCCCGCCATCTCCGACAGAAGCTTCGCCGACCAGGCATAATAGGCGGTTGCCACGATTGGGTCCCCTTCGCTTGCTCGCTCTTCGTAGTCGAGCTTCAATTCCTTGATGTCGATGTCCGCCTCCAGCCATTCTCCCCAATGATACTTCGTATCCCAGATATACTCCGCATCCAGCTCTCCTTCGGTGTAGGTGGCGTAGGCCGGTGTATCCCTGTACCTGTCATTCGCATGTTTCGCGTTCATCCGCATATATTCGACCCACGCTTTGGCAGAGGCATATTGACGCTCGAGGATCCTGCGATCGCCATAACACAGATACATCGTCCAGGGGATGATCACCGCCGCATCGCCCCAGCCCGCCGATCCGTCCAGAATGCTGGGCTCCCCTGGCCTGTTGCCGATCAGACTCGCCCGCTTGGGGTCTGTTGTATCCGACCGAACCCGTTCCCACTCTTCGGTGTTATGATAGCCGAGCACATTGGGGATCGTGCTTCCCACCGCGCCACTTGCGTACTGTTCAGCCGCAAGGTCCTCGAGCCATTTCTCGAAGAAAGGCAACACATTCATGAACCAGGAGGCTGTCTTGCAATAGATCTGTGCATCCCCTGTCCAGCCCGCCCTCTCCCGGGTCGGACAATCTGTCGGGACATCGAGGAAATTTCCCTTCTGGCTCCATCGGGCATTGGACACCAGCTGATTCAGAAGCGGATTGGAGCATTGGAAGTCCCCTGTCTCCTCCAGATCCGAGTAGATGGCGACTGCAGTAAAGTTCTCCGGCTCCACCGTTCCCGGATAATCTTTCAGCAGAACATAACGAAAGCCGAATACCGCAAAGAAAGGACTGTAGCTTTCGGGCCCGTTCCCTCTCATAACATACCGTATCTCCTGGAAATGCTCGAGAGGCTTGAACGGCAGCGCCAGATTGTCCAGGGTAAAATTGCCGTCCTTGTCCAACGTTTCGCCGTGAACCATCACCACTTCGGTACCGGCTTCGCCCTGTACGGTCATCTCCATCCATCCGGCGATATTCTGCCCAAAATCCAGAACGGTCTCCCCGTTCGGCGTGTGAAGAACCCGCGGCTTGAACCGTTCCTTGCGGCGTACAGGGACGCTTCTGGTTCCGATCAGATTGGATTGCGGCTCCCCCGCTTCGTGTACGGGCGTCCAGGCTGCATCATCATACCCTGGCAGACACCACCCCTCGATATGGATCCTGGCATCATAGCGTTCACCGACTTTCATGTCACTCATCAGAAGCGGACCGACCGATGTCCTGAACGTATGATCGCTGCCGATGATCTCCCGGGTACCATCCGCGTAGACCAGAACGATCTGTCCGAGGAAAGCGACCTTGTAGCCAAAGTTATACCTGAGATCCGCAAGCCCGGTTGTTCCTCTCCACCAACCGTCTCCCAGGATGACCCCCAGTGCATTCGTTCCCTCTCAGCAGAGAGGTGATGTCATAGGTCTGCACCTGAAGTCTGGAGTGGTAGGAAGTGAATCCTGGAGCAAACAGCTGGTCCGTCCCTTCAACACCGTTGAGGTAGAAGCGGTACAACCCTCTGGCCGTCATATAGGCTCTTGCTGACACGAGTCCACTCTTTACCGTGAATTCCTTGCGAATATACGGCGGTCGTTGATACTGGTTCCTGTCAACGGAGGATTCAGGCTCGATCCACTTGGCCCGCCAATCCTCCAGCTCAAGCAATCCCATCTCGAAGAAAGCTGCTTCGCTGAATGCGGATTCGCCCTGATGGGTCCAAACCTTGACTCTCCAGTAGATCCTTTCCATGGACTTCGGATTCGGCCCCTCATAGGGTATGCCTTGAGAACGGTCATCTTCAACCTTACCCGTATCCCACAGAATATGCTGGAAATCCGGTTCAGAAGCTGCCTGGATCCGATAGGCCCGCTGCATCACATTGCAGGCTGAGGTTTTCAGTTGCCAGCCCAGACGCGGCATCGCGGAATCAAGTCCCAACGGATTGTGCATATGTTCGGTACGAAGCTTGACCACTTCCAGATCTGTCGTCATCGCCACATCCCCTTCCGTATCTTATCCTTTGACAGCCCCTGCGGTCATGCCTGCCACGATCTTCTTGCTGAAGAACAGGAAGAGAATCAATGGCGGAAGCGTGATGAGCAGCGCATTGGCGAACAGCAGGTTCCATTGAGATACATATTGGCTGGTGAAGTTATAAAGCGTCAATTGAACGGTCACATTTTTGGCTCCAGGCAAAAAATACAGCGGATGTGTAAAGTCATTAAAGATAAAGACTGCCTCAATCACGACGATCGTGGCGGTCACCGGCTTGAGCAACGGAAAGATGACCCTGTAAAACAAGCCGAGACCGCCAACGCCATCCATCACGGCTGCTTCGTCGATCTCTCTGGGTATGCCGCCGATAAAGGCCTTGTACAGAAGGACGCAGAAGGAGAAGTGGATGGCGACCTCCACAGAGATCATGCCCATCAACGTCTTGAACAGCCCGATCCCTTCCAGCACCCAGATGGTCGGTACAACCGCCGGCGGAATGATCAGTCCGGCCATGACCAGCAACATGGCAAGCGATGTAAAGCGATGAGTCCGGCGCTGAAGGACGAAGGCTGCCATGGAACTCACCACCACCAGGATCAGGAGAGAGAAGACGGTAAGCAAGGTGCTGTTCCAGAAAGCTCTCACGAGCATGTAATTGCGCGCTCCGAAAACTTCCTTGATATTCTCCCACAGCATGTTCTGCTCTGGCCATTGCAGATTCATCAAGGCAGCATCCGGCGCCGTCTTCATCGCGGTGAGCAGGATGAAATAGAACGGTAAGCAGAATACAACCACACAAACGATCAATACGATTGCTTCCAGAAGAATCATCCATTTGTTGCGTCTCACATCTCCACCTCATTGCGGGTCAGTAACTTCATCAGCGGCATCACGATCAGGATAACGATCAGGAACAGAATGACATTCCCGGCCGTCGACAAACCGTAGAAACCGGCTTGATATTGCTTGAATATAATGGAAGCAATCGTGTCGGTCGAGAATCCCGGACCTCCCTTGGTCATCGCCCAGATGAGATCGAAGGTTTTCAAGCCCCCGATCAGCGACAGCATGATGACGGTATTCATCGCGGGACGGCTGAGCGGGATGATGATGTTCCAGAACTTGTGCCAGGCATTGCCGCCGTCGATCTGCAAGGCTTCCGAGTATTCTTCCGGGATCGATTTGATGCCTGCGATGAAGATGACTGTCGCAATGCCTATGCCCTTCCACACGTCCACCAAAGCGACAGACACCAGAGCAAGATCCGGATCGCCGAGCAAATTCGGACCCTTGAGTCCGAACCAGGCCAGGAACCCGTTGATGATGCCGTTGGACGGGTGCATCAGATTTTCGAATGTGATGCCTACCGCGATCGTGCTGACAAGCACCGGAAAAAATACAAGCGATTTGATGAATTCGCCGCTCTTGATCCTGGAGCACAGAAACACGCCAAGCAGCAATCCGAATACCACCTTCAAGCCGCTTGTAAGTATGGCGAAGATCATCGTGTTCTGCAGACCCGTGTACAACCACGGCTCCTTGAAAAAGGTGACGAAATTATCAAGACCAATGAAGCTCCAATCCATCAGACTCCATCTGGTCAAGCTGAAGAAGAACGAAACAGCAGTAGGCACCAGAAATAACAGGATGTAAAAAATGCCCGCCGGAATTAAAAAATAAAAGGGATAAACGCGCTTGAAAACTTTCGTCACTTTCTTACCTCCGCTCATCTGATGAAGCAATCGATTCCGAAACCGGAATCGATTGCTTCGTTGGTATGCCGACTGATCACCAGCCTTCCAGACCAAACTGTTGGGCCTGTTTCTCGACATCGCTGTCATACAGCGCTGCCGCTTCTTCCGGAGATCTGAACCCTGCTCCGACTTCAACAACAATGTTGATCAGATTCGGACCTTTGATAGGCGACAGGTATTCCAATGCGGGACTGAGCTGCTCCGATTCAAAGTAAGGCAGCAGATCCTTGACCAAAGCCGGCACGTCTTGCGGAAGCTCTGCATCCCTGATCAGATGCGGACCGGTCGGAGTCGTTGCGGATTGAAGGATATTCACGCCTTCCTGGGAGGTGATGAAATCCAGGAATGTCTTGGCCGCTTCCACATTCTTGGTATTCTTGTAAATATACGCGGTCCAGGGCATCCATATCGTCAAGCCATTCACATCAGGCCAATCGCTCGGCGTTGGGAAGAATCCGATGTCGTCCATCTTATCCGGATGGTTCTGCTTCAACGTATTGATCTGTGAGGTGAAGATTGGAAATTGCGCTCCCCTGCCCTCGGCCAGCATGGCGATGCCCACATCCACCGTGGATGCCAGGAAATCCTCATTCATATATCCCACGATGTCACCAAGCTTCTGGAAGCTTCTGAGGGCCGCAGGGTGCGTGGCGTATTTGGCTTTGTTGGCCGTATAGTCATCGGCTGGCCTCGGTCTCCCCATAAAGTTCCACCCATTCGTTCAAAGCCTCACCGCCGAACAGGAGCAGGTCCCAGGTTGCCTTTTTCAGAAGCTCCTGTTGATTGAGTTCCAGCTTGAGGGACATCTCTTTCATTGCGCGTTGTTTATGAATCTGGCCCAACACTTTACGGAGTGTTTGCTCGATCTTGTCTTCCGAGATCGGCTTCTCTATATAACCGGCCACACCAATCTCGATGGCTCGTTTGACATACTCGAATTCATTGAAGCCGCTGAATACAACGCAGCACACTTCAGGGTCTTCCTTCAGGATCTCCTCGATCAGCTTCAGACCATCCATACCAGGCATGCGGATATCGGTCAACACCAGATCGGGCCGAATGCTGCGAAACATTGACCATGCGGACAGACCATCCTCTGCCGTTCCCGCCAGTTCAATCCCCAGGCCTGTCCAATCCACCATCTGGGCAAGTCCTTCTACCACTATGTACTCATCATCGAACAAAACCGCCTTAATCACTGACAGTCACCTCATCCTGATTCATCCGGAATCGAATCGTAATCTTCGTACCGCGGCCCGGTTCACTTGTCACATCCAGGGAACTGGTTGGCCCATAGTGAAGTCTTAATCTTTCCCGGACATTGCGAATGCCGTAACCTTGCTCCACACGGCTCATATCCGGGATGCCCACGCCATCATCTTCCACGATGAAGACCACATACTCACCATCCATCCTGCCCTCCAGTCGAATGTTGCCCGGACCAATCTTGGGTTCCAGACCGTGATAGATGGAATTCTCAATGAGCGGCTGCAAGATTAATTTCAGTATCTCAACGCGTTTGACAGCCGGATCGACCTCCTCCTGATAATGGAATCGTCCTTTATATCGAATATTCTGAATCGTGATATAATGCCGGATGAGCTCCAGTTCTTTATAGACCGCAATCGTATCCTTGCCTTTGTTCAGGCTGATCTTGAAGCTTTCCGAAAGTGACAGGGCCATCTGCGCCGCTTCTTCAGTCCTGTTCAGCCTTACCATCATGTAGATGGAATTCAAGGTGTTGTAGAGAAAATGCGGTTTGATCTGCGCCTGCAGCATGCTCAATTCCGCTTCTTTCTCGCGCAATTGGGAGTGGACCAGCCGGGTGTTCAGATGATCATTCTCCAACGCCAGCTTCTTGAAGGTCTCACCGATCACGCCTACCTCATCATCCCTGAACGAATATTCCGAAATCTCATCCTGGGAAGCATGGTTCCAGGACATCATCATCTTCTTGATCCGTATCAAAGGACGGGTGATCGTCCCGGATATCACATAGGCCATGACAATCGCCAACAGGGCGATCAAGGCGCCGATGAGCATCGTCACGGTCCTGATCCTCTTGGAAGCTTCAAGCAGTGCCTGCTCCTCGATGATATGCGCGAACATCCAGCCAGACGTTTGATTCTTGACGTTCCGCATCAGATATCCTTGATTCAGCAGGTAGCCTTCCATATCATCGTGCGGCGCTTCGATCAACAGATCAGCCAATGTCGGGGCTTGCAGATAGATGATGCTGGTCCTTTCCACATCTGGCACGTACACGGCAAAATATCCGGAATTCTGATTGTTGTTGAAAGCTCTGCCGAACAGTGTCGTCGAAACATTCACCACGATCATCCCCAGTTCTTCGCCCTGTATCGTGTTGGAGTCTCTGAACAATTTCGTGGATGAGAAGGTGCCGTTTTGTTCCCCGAAGACATTAAAAGTGGAGAAAACGACTTTACCTTGTGCGGAGATTGTGTCCGTGTACCAACGTGCTTGACGTATGGAGTTCGCCTTGTCTGCGTTTTCATAGATGCCCGTATCATCGGGTCTTCCCAGACAATAACTTTCCAGATTTGTGTCCAGGATACATACCGAGCGAATATAGCGCGTATCGTAAAGGTTGTTGTAGATCACATTTTGCAGCTGGCTGATCATTTGAGATCTGAACTCAAGATCATCGGCTGCTTCACCATGCTTTTTCGCATACAGCAGATTGCGAATCGTCTGGTCATTTACAATAGTTCGATTAACGTTGATGATATTATTAAGCAGCAGATCCCCTACCGAGCTCGCCGTTTGCAGATGGTCCAGATCCGTCTTCAGTTGCTGCTCTGTCAGCATGCTTCTTGTGATATTGAACGACAGAAACCCCAGCAGGAACAAGGATGGCAAGGAAATGATGATGATCGAGAAAAGAAAGCGGTTTCGAATTTTGCGAAAATAAAGCAGGCTTCTTATACGGGCAAGGAACGATTTCAAATTCATGCTCATCTCCCACCACCATATATGTTCCTTCGGTCGCCGGACCGTCCGAAGACAAGCTGCAACCGATAACTGCCTTTGAAAGCACAAAAAAAGCCCATTAGATCACTCTAATGAACCCTGGACCTTGAATGGTGCTGGTGAAGGGACTTGAACCCCCACTCCGTCGCCGGAAGCGGATTTTGAGTCCGCCGCGTCTGCCATTCCGCCACACCAGCTGATATTCTATTTGTCCAACTTCTCTTGCGCCTGATGCGGGGCATCAGCAATAAAAAAATGGCGTGCCCTAAGAGATTCGAACTCCTGACCTTTTGATTCGTAGTCAAACGCTCTATCCAGCTGAGCTAAGGGCACACGATGCCGAGGACCGGACTTGAACCGGTACGATAGTCACCTATCGAAGGATTTTAAGTCCTTTGCGTCTGCCTATTCCGCCACCCCGGCGCAAGGAATGGTTAGTGGAGGCGCCACCCAGATTCGAACTGGGGATAAAGCTTTTGCAGAGCTCTGCCTTACCACTTGGCTATGGCGCCGTAAGAAAGAATGGAGCGGACGACGGGATTCGAACCCGCGACCCTCGCCTTGGCAAGGCGATGCTCTACCCCTGAGCCACGTCCGCGTATAATGAGAGCTGGGGATTCAGGATTCGAACCTGAGCATGACGGAGTCAAAGTCCGTTGCCTTACCGCTTGGCTAATCCCCAATGTGATATTGATGGGGCGATCGATGGGAATCGAACCCACGAATGTCGGAGCCACAATCCGATGCGTTAACCACTTCGCCACGACCGCCACAGGGGCAGCAGGAATCGAACCCACACTAACGGTTTTGGAGACCGCTGTTCTACCTTTAAACTATGCCCCTAAGAGTATAAATGGTGGAGGCTGATGGATTCGAACCACCGAACCCGTAAGGGAACAGATTTACAGTCTGCTGCGTTTGGCCACTT
>CALGAO010000147.1 GCA_937957685.1 uncultured Paenibacillaceae bacterium | reverse complement strand
TACGCCTTCATATGAAGTCATTTCTGCAAGACAAGGGCTTCATGAGGCGCTAGGCTCCACGCAGGCCGGCTGATCCCAGGGATGGCATTCTCGCCGGGTCGAAGCAGCTGCGGAGATCGCCTGGTTCACGCTGTCCGCACTCACATGAAGCGGACAGCGTGAACGACGTCAGAGGATCAGATTGACCTGATGCCCGAATTGATGTTGGCGATGATCTCGCGCGCCTCAGCCGATGCTTGTTCAGGAGCCTTCAACCCACCTCGCAGCGCTTGTCGGTTGAGCTCAGCACCATGGCCAGTATTGATCACTTCGCAGTGGGAGTTATCCATACATAGTTAGAAAGTCCCATCCCATAAGGGAGGCTGGAATGGTCAAATATGGTGAAAGTCATGACCATACGGGTATAAAAAATGCGAAGATGTCTATCAAAAATGGATAATATCCAGTCCGGTGCATCGTCAGAATTCAGGCTCTGATGAACAAAAAGTGTTCACCTTCATTCAAAAATTGCGAATTTACTTGTGACAGAAGGCTGGCTTACACTACAGTCAAGCATCGATGCGAAGCTTTTATGAATGGAGGGGGATATCGACATGGTAAAGAAACGAGGGTTAACCAAAATTGTAACCGCTTTCGTATGCGGTCTGCTCATCTTCCTGGTGACCGGATGTGGTGCCGATTCATCCTCTCAGAATTCCAACGGCGGGTCCGGCTCGATCGTGCTTGACAACGGAGACCCAACCAAGCTGCGCAGGCTCGTGCCGGAAGGTCAGACCGCAACGCTGAAGGTATGGCGTCCTACCCATACCGCGATCGGCACCTTGATGGAGTCCTTCAGCGATACCCTGTTTAACAAATGGATGGAGGAGCAGACCGGAGTCAAGATCGAATGGATCATACCGGTTAGCGGCACCGAGGCGGATAATCTGGCGATGTTGATCAGTTCGCAGGAATATCCCGACATTTTCTTCGACGCGGGGTTGGTGTATCCCACGGGTGCATACGGCCTGATGAAGGATGGCGTCGTGATCGACGTTGCCCAATACCTGGACAAGCTGCCGAACTATCGGGCCGAACTGGAACGCAGCGATATTCGCAAGAAGGAAAGCTACTCCGACACGGGCGAGATGGCGGCGTTCTATCGATTCATGATGAACGATGAGCCCAACTCCACGGACTATGGATTGCTGATTCGCAAGGATATGCTCGACAAGGTGGGCAAGAGCATACCCGAAACCTACGACGAATGGTACGAGGTGCTGAAGGAATTCAAGAAAGCGGGACTGGAAAGACCTTATCTGCTCAACAGCACCGGCTTCCCGAAACTGAACATGTTCACAGGCGGTCTCGGCTTCGGGTATATGAACTACGGAGGAAGCACGCAGCCTTTCTATCAGGTGGACGGGAAGGTGCGGTATGCTCCGCTGGAGGAAGGATTCAAAACCTACTTGCAGATGATGAACAAATGGTATGAGGAGGGCTTGATCGACCAGGACTTCCTCTCGCTCAACTCGATCAGCGCCGAGTTAACGCTGTATTTTGATCCGAACTCCGGCTCTTACGCTGCGCCGCTGTCGCTCGCGGACGTCGCCCGTCAGATCGCTCCGGATCCGTCGATGGAATTTGTATCGGCGCCGCATCCGGTCGTGAACAAAGGCGACAAGATCCATATCGGCCCGCCGGCTTCACCGGTGTTCGCGGGGGCGCAGATCAGTTCCAAAACCGACAAGCTGGATCTCGCCTTGCAATGGCTCGATCTCTATTACTCCCCGGATGTGATCCTGGCAAGCAACTTCGGACCTGATCCGAGCTACTATGAACAACGCGCAGACGGAAGCTATGCCTTCAACGACAAAGTCTTCAACAATCCGGACGGGTTCGCGCCAGTCGATATGATGATGTACGTGGCGGATTATCCGATGGTCAACTACAAGGACCGGTCGATCGGCAACGAGCAATTGCTGGGATGGGTGGAAGAGAACAACAAAATCAATGACAATGCGTACCTGATCAGCTCCTCGCTCACGTTGTCCGATGAGGAAAACAAGGTATACGCCTCCATCATGCCCGGCATCATCGACTACGTGGAGGAAATGCAAGTCAAGTACATCATGGGCCTGGAGTCGTTCGACGGGTATGATGCGTTCGTGCAGAAAATCTATGACATGGGGATAGAAGAAGTCATCTCGGTATACCAAAAGGCTCTGGACCGTTACAATTCACGCTGACGGCAGGAAAGGGAACGGGAGCTGCAAGCCGCGTGTATTGCAGCTCTTGGTCCACTATTTAGAGCAAGGGGTTATCAACATGCGTCAACTCATCGCCAATTACAAGCGCCATAAGATGATTTACTGGCTGACGCTGCCAGTGGTCGTTTATTTTCTCATCTTCAGTTATTTGCCAATGGCCGGTCTGATCATGGCTTTCCAGGATTTTAAACCGAGCAAGGGATTTTTCGGCAGTGAGTGGGTCGGCTTTCAACATTTCGTCGATTTCTTTACGAGCCCCAATTTCTGGAGAGTCACCCGTAATACGATCGTGCTGAGCTTGATGGAATTGGCGTTCGGTTTCCCCGCGCCGATCCTCTTCGCCCTCATGCTCAACGAAGTGAAGAATCGGCTGTTTAAACGAACGGTCCAGACCATCAGCTATCTTCCATATTTCCTGTCTACGGCGATCATCGCCGGTCTGATCCGCGACTTCATGTCATCCACGGGTCCGATCTCCACGACGCTCGCGCCGATCATGGGGAAGGCGGTGAATCTGCTCAGTGTGCCGGAATATTTCCGCGCCATCTTCATCTCGACGAATATCTGGCAATTCATGGGGTATATCAGCATCATCTATCTGGCGGCGCTGACACGTGTGGATCCGGAACTATACGACGCGGCCAGGATGGATGGGGCAGGTTATTGGAAACAGTGCTGGCATGTCACATTGCCGGGGATCTCTTCGACGATCATCATCATGTTCATCCTGAATATGGGCCAACTGCTCTCCGTCAACTTCGAGAAGATCCTGCTTCTCTACAACAGCGCGATCTACGAAACGGCCGATGTCATCTCCACCTATATCTATCGGCAAGGGATCCTCAGTCAGAATTACGGTTACAGTACGGCGGTTGGTCTGTTCAACTCCGTCATCGCCATGCTGCTCATCCTGGGTGCGAACTACGTGAGCAAGAAGTATTCGGAAACCCATTTGTTCTAGGGAGGTGGATGGCATGCAGCTTGATCGAAGCATCGGCAGGCGGCTGTTCCTTGTCTTTAACTATCTGTTCCTTGCGCTCATCGCTCTGATCTGCCTGGCCCCCATGTGGCATACCTTGTCGGCGTCGTTCTCGTCTCCCGTA
Source organism: uncultured Paenibacillaceae bacterium (assembly GCA_937957685.1). GTDB lineage: Bacteria > Bacillota > Bacilli > Paenibacillales > DA-C8 > Insulibacter. The sequence continues at coordinate 18,489 of CALGAO010000147.1, read as the reverse complement.
GAGCTGAATGCGCACCGCGGCTTGCTGTGGTATCCCGTTGGAGAATTTACGCTTAAAGGATACGAGATTGTATTCAAAAATTCGGCGATCTGGCGCAGCTACCTCAACACGCTGATCTATGTCGTTGGCGGCACACTCGTCGGGATCTCGATGACGGCGATTGGCGCCTATACGCTGTCCAGGCGATATTTTCGTCCGCGCAATGTCCTGATGCTGCTCATCACCTTTACGATGCTGTTCAACGGCGGGATGATCCCCAATTATATGCTGATCCACAAGCTCGGCCTGTACAACACCGCATGGGCGCTGATCCTGCCTACAGCCATCAATGTGTTCCATCTCATCATCCTGCGAACGGCATTTATGGGGATCCCTCCGGAGATGGAGGAGTCGGCGAAGATCGATGGAGCCAATGACCTTCAGATCTTCCTCAGGATTATCGTGCCGGTCTCCAAGGCATCCATCTCTGTGATCGTGCTGTTCATCGCGGTGATGCACTGGAATTCGTGGTTTCCGGCATCCCTGTATCTGTCGGATCGCGCCAAGTATCCGCTGCAGATCATCTTGCGTGAGATTCTCATAGACGGCAATACGAGCATCACGTCGGCAGGCGCCAACCCGGCGATATCCATGTACAAATTATTGATCAAATATTGCACCGTGATTGTCAGCACGTTGCCTGTCCTTACGATCTATCCGTTTATCCAGAAATACTTCACACAAGGCGTTATGATCGGCGCCATCAAAGGTTAGGAGGGTTGTGCGAATGGCTTTCATCAATATGTACACGTATTCCCCGGTTTTGCATCTGCAGACCCGTCTCGTTGTGTTGATGCCCGAGTCGGTCGAGGCGCAGGATATTCCGGTCCTGTATCTGCTGCATGGCGGTGGCGGCAACAGCATGTCCTGGATGTCCCATACGAGCATCCAGCGCTATGCGGAAGAGAAGGGGATCGCAGTCGTGCTTCCGGCTGCGGGACCGAGCCGTTGGCTGGATATGAAGCTCGGCCCGGCATATGGTCAATATATCGCCGAGGAACTGCCCCAGACGATCAAGCGATTCTTCCCCAAGACTTCCGACAAGCGTGAACACACCTATATCGGCGGTTTGTCCATGGGCGGAGGAGGCGCCTTGCATCTGGCGATGTTATATCCGGAGCGATATGCGGCAGTCTGCGTGCTGTCCACGAGTTCCGTCATCCCGCTGGAGCATCTGCGCACGATCAAGGGGTATCCGCCGCCGCCTGGCGGAGAGGGAGCACCGAGCCTCCCGCAGATCCATCTGGGTGTCGATGATCCTGACGAGTTGAAAGGGACGAAGTATGATGTTCTCCATCAGTCGGTGCGAAATATCGAGGAAGGGAAGCCGCTGCCTCGCATCTTCCATGCCGTCGGCACGGAGGATCATGCTTTCGAAGTGGGGCTGGCCCTGCGCCGACACTTCACTTCGTTGGAGGGGAATCCCTATCGCTATGAATTCTATACGGAACATGCTGCGCATACGTGGGACTTCTGGGACAAATATATAGCGAAGTTCATCAGTACTTTGCCTTGACGATCCTGCCCGCCCATTCCAGAGAAGAGGTGAGACTCGATGGCATTCATGCAAATCGATATGTATTCGAAGATGTTGACGAGGCAGACAGAGGTAGCGGTGATCATACCTGAACGAAACGCTGGATCCGGGCCGTTCCCTGTCGTCTGGTTGCTTCATGGCGCGTTCGATAACTCCAGCGGATGGTGGAGGAACACGGCGGTGGAACACGATGCCGAACAGTATGGACTGGCGGTCGTGATGCCGTCCGCCGACGTCAGCTTCTACGCGAATGGCCCCCTCGGACGATATTTTGATCTGGTCACTCAGGAGTTGCCGGAGGTGCTGGGTTCGATGCTACCGCTCAGCCGGGACCCTGCGCAGCAAGTCGTGGCAGGGTTGTCCATGGGAGGGCATGGCGCGTGCAAACTCGGCTTGACGCGTCCGGACCTGTACGCGGGGATGGCGATCCTGTCCGCCGGAGACTTCCTGGATCTCGGCAACCCGCCTCCCGGCAGCTTCCTGGAGGATATCCATCTGAAGCTGTTCGGCACGGCTGTTGCGGAAGAGCTGCGCGGCACGGAGCACGACATGATCCATCTGGCCGATGAAGCCGCGAAGCGGGGCGGCCCCCTGCCGAAGCTCTATATGACCTGCGGCACGGAGGATCGAGCCTATGATTCGGCGTACAAGACATTCCGACATCTGACGGAGAAGACGGGAGTTGTCGGTGAATGGCATTCGCTTCCGGGCGAGCATGATTGGGCCTTCTGGGGCAAGGTGTTGCCGGATGTGATGCGATGGTGCGCGAGCGTGGTCCGTCCATCGGAGAGCTAGAAGATGACGATGGATACAGCTCAAGGCTTGCCGCGCATCTGGAACCGCGCCTATCTGTTGCTGTTCGGGGTCAATGTGCTGACCAACGTCAGCTTCTATATGATCTTTACGACACTGGCTTTATATCTCCAGGAAGAAGGGATGAACGTCGCTGTTGCAGGGGTCGTGATCGGCGCGATGCCCCTCGCAGCGATGTTCATGCGTCCGTTTAGCGGCTGGATCACGGATGCGTTCGACAGAAGGACATTATTGCTCTTTTTCCTGGTCTTGAACAGTCTGTGCATGGCCATGTATGCTATGGTTGAATCCGATGCGGGATATATGATCCTGCGCATCGTACATGGCATCGGATTCTGCATGATGACGACCGTGACGATGGCGCTCATCGTCGATTACATCCCGCCTTCGCGGCTGAGTGAGGGGATGGGGTATTTCGGCGTGACGCAGACGATCGCCATGGCGGTCGGGCCGGCCATTGGCCTCGCGCTCTCGCAATGGCTGGGTTACGAGTGGATGTTCCGGATGGCGGCAGCCTTCATCGTATTCCCGATCCTGGGGCTGATGCGGTTGTCAGGGGGCGCCAACAGCAGACCGGAGGCCTCAGCGTCCAGGCTGAGGCAGAAGCTCCGCCTGAAGCCTGGCGATCTGTTTGTGAAGGAGGCTGTGCTGGTCAGCGTCATCTCCTTCGCCATCGCATCGTTGAACGGAATTGAGAGCTCGTACATCGCGCTGTATGGCGCACAATTTCAACTGTCCAATATCGGTTGGTACTTTACGCTCAGCGCCATCACGCTCATGATCGCCCGGCTCTGGCTGGGCAAGCTGTCGGATCGCTATGGGCTCTCAGCCGTTCTCTATCCGGCCTTGTTCGCGATAGGTGGTTCCTTTATCCTGCTCGCTTCCATCTCCACCGCCTATGCGATGGTCATGTTCGCGCTGGCAGCGGTGATCAAGGCGCTCGGAGTTGGCGTGTTGCAGCCCGCGCTGCAAGCCCAGGCGGTCAAGCATGTTGGCCCCGAGCGACGCGGGGCAGCGGTCAGCACATATTTCGTCGGCAGTGATCTCGGTCAGGCGACCGCTCCCGCCTTGGCCGGCAGCCTGATCGGCTTCGCCGGGTATTCGTTCATGTTTGTTGTGTATACGCTTCCAATACTCGGGGTTGCTGTCCTCTATGCGGCGGTCAGCTTCCGCAAAGGCAGGCGCTCGTGATCCATCCACTGCCTGATGATATAACGTTTGGCAATCATGCAGGTATCCGCACGGATGACTCGCTTGAGGAGGGGGTTCGATGAAGGCGTGGCGAGACAATCAGTTATTCGGTGAGCAGACGTTTCGCAGATGGTTCCTCAGTTCGCTGTGCATCATCCTGTTCTTCATTCTGTTCGGGTTAATCCTGTATCTGGTCGCTCTGGACGCAACCGAAAAGACCGTTTCCATGGCGCAGAGTCAATCTGCTGATCAGACGAGAACCTTGATCGACAACAGGCTGCTCGATATCCGGAAGAGCGTCTCTGCGCTTGTTTTTAACGAGAAGCTGGTTACGTCCTCTTACATCGAACCTCCTTTTACAGGCGAGGATTACTACGCGTTGCACAAAGCAGGGGAACAGTTGCGAGGCATTTTCATGTTCGGCAATGTCTCCGACATTTACGTGTATTATCACTCGTGCGCCTGTTTCATCAGCTCCTACAGTCTCATTACGATAACGGCCCCCTTCATCGAGGACAAGTTCGGCATGAAGCCGCAGGAATGGGTCAGGTTCGTCATGAACCGCCAGTCAAGCGAGTGGGTAAAGTTAAACGGCCGAGTCTATCTCATCACCCCATTAAAACGAGACAACCTGTACAGTGTGTCGAGCTGGGCGATCGTTGAGATCAATCTCGCCGAACTGAGAGATCTTCTGATCGGCGGAGACAGCGACCTTCATGGCGATCTGGGTTTCAGTTACATCGTCTCCAGCGACCATCAATTAATCGAGACGACGGGGGATGAGGGGCAGATCCCCTACAGCTATGGCATGCTCGATCCCGGAGAACATGTGCTTGGCAATCAGGTCGTCCATGTGCGGAAGATCAAACAGGCCAACTGGGAGTATATATCGGTGGTGCCCGTCCATCAATATTTCAAGAAGATCTACGATCTGCGCCAGCTGTTGTATGCGTATCTGGGCATCGGCATGTTGCTTGCGATCGGCATCGTATACGTCGAGACGAGAAGACGATACAGCCCGATCCTGTCGCTCAGCAGGCGTCTGTTTGCGGGCGGAGCGTACAGCGGCGCGCAGGATGCGCAGTCCATTGAACATCGGGATATCTTCAAGAGCCTGCAACTCACGATCGACAGCATCGTGGACAACAACAGGAAGTTGGCCTCGATGCTCCAGAAGGACAAGGAGCTGCGACTCAGCCAGACGTTCTCTCTCATGATCCGCGACCATTCCAGGCTCGAAGATCACCAGGGTTTCTTCCGCGAGCATTTCGCCATGCCGTTTCGGCAAGGTCTCGTTACGGCGGTGCGCGTGCTTGATCCCGGACGCAAATTGAACGAACTGCCCGTCCCGGAGCAGGAACATATCCTGCTGATCTGCCTGAACAACATATGCAGCGAATTGCTTGGCAAACAGTACAGCTGCTTCTTCTGGAAACATATGGGCCTGACAGGCGTGATCTGGTCGGATCAACCGATCAATCAGGCATGGCTGGCAGGCATCGGGAACATCCTGGAGCAGACCAGGGGCGTGATCAAGACGTATTTTGATGCGGATGTGCTGTTCGCCTTGAGCGATTTCTGCGACGCCTCAAGCAGCCTGTCATCCGCTTATCTCAAGGCGCAGGAATCGGAGAACTATGCCGCCATGACCGGCAAATCAGGCATCATCTATTATGACAGTTGTTACACACATCCCTTGCCAGAATGGAACCGCGTGGATATCATTCGCGCTGAACAGGATTTCATGTCCTATATGATGGAGCATAATTATGAGCGAGCCAAAGAGAAACTGCTGCTGATCATCGGATATTACCGATATACCGATGGCGTATCGATTCAATTGCTCCAATGCAGAATGTTTGGTCTGATTAACCTCGTCCTGAATGCGATCGAGATGAAGAAGACACCGAAAGAAGAGATGTTCTATTCGAAGATCAATCCTGTTCAACGGCTGCTGAATGCGTCGACGATCCAGCAATTGGAAGAAGAGATCATGAAAATCATCGAGGAGATGATCCTGTATCACGAAGAGAGAGAGGAAACGACGGAATGGAAATTGGAGATGATCAATCAGTATATCGAGTCCCACTATATGGATCAGACCTTGAGCGTACAGCAGCTCGCGGAACGCTACCAGCTGTCGGTTTCCTATCTGTCCAGGCTGTATAAACAGCATTATCAGATCGGCATACTGGAAGCCATCCATCGGTGCCGAATCAGGCACGCCAAGGCCCTGCTGAGGGAAAGGCCGGATCTGTCCATCGCCCAGATCGCGGACAAGGTCGGGTACGGGAACGTGCAAACCTTGATGCGCATCTTCAAGAAGATGGAGGACCGGACACCGGGCCAATATCGGGCAACAGCAGCGAAGCTTGGCAGTTAGAGGCGGACGAATGGGAGGCGTCACCTGCCGGATGCAGGAAAGGATCACCCGCCGCACGTCAACCGTGCAGCAGGTGATCCCTGGCAATGGGAAGCATGGAAGAGGTAACTGCGCAACTACAGGTCCTGTCCCAGACGATACAGCTCCAACTGCTCGACGTCCACGCAGCCACCTCTGGCGAACAGCGATAGTTCCCTGCTGTCCGGACCGGGGAAGAGTAGCGTGCTGAACGCCAGCTCCCCTTCGTTGACAAACACCTCAACGGCGGAATGATCCAGCAGGAGACGCAGCTTGAGCTCTTCCGGTCTCCCGTTGCCGAGGGATACGCTCTTGCGCTCGCAAGGTGAAGCGGACAGGTGGCCGTAATCCACGAACAGCGCATTCGTCCCGGCTTCATAGCCGAGAATGGCTTCCTCCCGGCTCGATGCGAAGAAGCGAATGCCCGCTTGCGCGGCCGTCATGTCCCGCAGATTGAACGTGACGATCAACTCCAATTCGGTGCCCTGGCCGAGCTCCAGGCTGCCTTCTTCCAGCCGGAACGGCGCAGGAGGTTGCCGCGTTGCCCGCCGCCTGAGAGCGGCGATCTCGTCAACAGGCCTGGATCGCAGGCGCCGATCGCTCCCCAGCGTGAGCTCTCTCGGAAAGGTCATGCTGCCGGACCAGGATTTGCCGAGCTCCGAGCCCTTCATCGGCATCCAGGCGATCAGGATGCGCCGCCCGTCCGGTCCCTGGAACGTCTGCGGCGCATAGAAATGATGCCCGTGATCGAGCAGTTGAAACCCCCCATGCTCGTAACGCCCCGTCGCATAGTCAAGCTTCCCTGCGAAATATCCCGACACCGGATGATCCTTCATCCCCTCCGGCGACACCACCAGGATATCGCACCCGTCTATCGTGAACAGATCGGGACATTCGAACATATGCCCCATGCTTCCGGTCGAAGCGTTGGAAGGCCTTGTCATAAACGTGCATGGAAGCCAAAACCGTGCTGCCGAACGGGCCGCCGCCCGTCAGGGCATAGTTGACGTCGTAGACCATGAAGCTCCGCTGCAGGGACAGGAAGACCGTCACGATGAAGGACGGCACCATGAGCGGCAGGATCATATGCCGGATCTGCCGGAAACCGCTGGCTCCGTCGATCCTGGCGGCCTCCAGGACATCCTTGGGCACGCTCATCAGGCCCGCGATGAAGATGACCATCATGTAACCGGCGTATTGCCATACGGTGACGATGACGAGCGCCCAGAAGGCCTTCGTCTCGTCGCCGAGCCAGGTCTTCTCGAAGATCGACCAGCCCGTGCTTTCCCCGACGGATGGCAGGAAGATATGAAAGATAAACTGCCAGATGAAGCCGAGCACCAGACCGCCGATCAGATTGGGCGAGAAGAAGGAGGCGCGGAAGAAGTTCTGCCCGCGGATGCCGCTGGTGACGAGATAGGCCAGGGCGAAGCCCAATACATTGATGATCAGGACGCTGGCCGCGACATACTTGATGGTCAGCCAGACGCTTGCCCAGAACTTCTTGTCCTGAAGAACCGCCTGATAGTTGTCGAGACCGATGAACGGCATCGAGGACGAGATGCCGTCCCACTTGAAGAACGTCATGTAGATCCCGTAGACGAAAGGCACGAGGATGACGCACGTAAAGGCAAGAAGAGTCGGCCCGGTAAACAGCAACTGGTTGTACAATCTCTTGGAGAGCTTCCTCTCTGTCAGCATAGAATTCCTCCTGAGCCGCTTGATCTGAATAAAGCAGAAAGTCGATCACTTGGCGTTAATCGACTTTCTGCAAGATGGAACAACCGTTTATTGCATGCTCTTCCAATAATCTTCGATTTCCGCTGCCAGCGTTGCCCGGTCAGCCTTGTCCGCCAGATACTTCTGCATCGACGCGCCGAGCACTTTCCAGTGATCGCCCGGCACGAAGTTGCCTGCAAATTCGATCGACTTGCCAGACAGGTTATATTGGTTGATCGCGATGGCCAGAGAGTTGTTCAGCTCCAGGTTGATGTTCTTGAAGGCAGGAATGACATTCGCCTTGTTGACCAGGAAGTCCTGACCTTCCGCTTCGTACACCAGCCAGTTGAGGAACTTCTTGGCTGCCTCCTGCTGTGCCGGCGTGCTCTTCTCGGCATCCAGGAAGAATTGCTTCGTTGCGCCGACGGCTACCGAAGAGTTGGCGTGGTCGCCTTCGTTGTTGGAGATCGGAACCGGAACGAAGCCGTACTCGCCTTCCGGGTTGGATTTCAGCAGCTCGGTGATCAGCCAGTTGCCGTTGAAGGTCATGGCGGCTTCGCCTTTGGCCACCATCGCCGTGCTCAGCTCATAGTTGACGGCCATCGGGTCATCCTTGCCGCCATTGTATCGCTTCATGACATCGAAGGTGTCGAGCAGGCCGTTGAAGGATGGGTTGCTCACGAGATCAGCCTTGCCTTGCTTCAGAACTTCGATGAATCCCTTGACGTCCGTGTCCGGTTGGGTCGCATAGGCGATGGCCAGGAAGTGATTGCCCAGGGACCAGTCCATGCTGCCGATGTACAGCGGCACGATGCCTGCTTGCTCGATCTTCTGGAACAGGGCTTCCAGCTTGGCGGTGGTGTTGATCGACGCAGGGTCGAAGGAGCCGCCGCTCACCTTGTCCAGCACTTCCTTGTTATAGATGAGGCCGTAACCTTCCACCGCGAACGGGAAGGAGATCGTCTTGCCATCGACCAGGAATGGCTGCGCCAGATCGGCTACCCACTTCTCATTGGACAGATCCAGAGCCTTGTCGGCGAACTTCTCGATGTCGCCGGTGTCCAGCATGGTGAGGGTGGCCGGAGTGCCCGAAGCATACAGGGCAGAAGCGCGTTCTACCGGAGATTGATCCTGGGTCGTGGAGATGACTTCAACCTCGATATCCGGGTTGGCACTCATGAACAGCTGAGCTGCTTCGGTCATCTGATTGTGTATCTCAGCCTTGGAGTTCAGAATGGTGATTTTCACCTTTTCGCTGCCGCCGCCTTTGCTTTGACTGTTCTGACTGCCCGATGACGATGCGCCGCTGTTGGCATTACCTTCATTGTTCTTGCTGCTGTTGCCTCCGCATGCGCTCAAGACAAGCATAAAGACCAATACCAGCGTTAACCATGAAAGCTTTTTCATTCATAAATCCCCCTAGCTAAAGATAGTGAACGTCGTTCGTCGCTATTATATATGTCAAACGGTTGACATGTCAACCGTTTGACATATGGAAAAAAATAAAAAATGCTGACCGATCATCTCGCAATCGGCAGCGTCAGGTTGACGATCGCTCCACGAGCGTAACGGGCAGGGTGTGTTCCTTGTCCACCGGCTCACCGTTAATCTGCTTGAGCAGAAGCTCGACAGCCAGCCTGCTCATCTCCTCGATCGGCTGTCTGATCGTGGTCAGCGCGGGATTGCTGAGCTCCGCGAAAGAGATATCATCATAGCCGATCAGCTTCAGGTCATCCGGTATGGAGATCCCCCTGGCGGTTGCCAGCTTGATGATATTCATCGCGATAATATCACTGGAAGCGAAGATGCCGTCCAGATGCTTGTGGTTGTCGAACAGCGAAGAGAGAATTGCATTGTAGGATGATCGGTCGAAGCTGTCCGCACCCAGCTGGATGATGACAGGTTCGATGTTGTGCGCGCGCAAGGTGTCCCGGAAGGCTTCGGTTCTCTTGTTGCTGAGCAGATCCAGGCTCAAGTCTCCGCTGATATGGGCAACTGACCTGCAGCCCTTGCGGATGAGCAGCTCTGCCGCCAGCTTGCCGCCCTGGTAGTTGTCGGAAGACACATAAGGGATATCGGCGATCTTGCGGTCAAAGGTGACGATCGGCTTGTTCAGATTGAGGTATTCCTCGACCTCCAGCGTGTGGCTCCCCATGATGACTCCGTCTACGCGATTGCTCTTCAGCATGTCGATATACTCTTTTTCCTTCGTTTGCTCCATCCGCGAGTTGCAGACCAACAGCTTGTAGCCGAAGGAGGAGGCATACTGCTCAATCTCATTGGCCATCTCGCTGAAGAAGGGGTGGGCGATCGTCGGTATGATCATGCCCAGCATCATCGAACGCTTCCGCGTGAGAGAGCGCGCGATCTCATTGGGCTGGTAATTCAGCTCAGCCATGGCCAGCTGGACCTTCTGGCGCGTGCGCTCACTGATGTAGCCGCGATTGTTCAGAACCCGCGAGACGGTGGTAACCGTTACCCCGGCTTTTTCAGCAACGTCTTTGATCGTAGGCATAGCAGGTACTCCTTTCTTACATGGTTACGATAGCGTCTGACCAGCCTGGGTACAGGAAAATCCCCTTTCAATTAAACCTTATTCCAATTGTGTTCGTCAATGAGGTGTCCCAACTTGTCATGCGGCGGCGATACCTTGTTCCCCGTTGTCGGAATCCTGCCCGATGATCCGTGGTGTGGACAGCCCCCATCCCGTTCGTCTATGCTTTAATTGACGGTTCTGGTATACGTTGGGAGGTGGGAGGATGAAAGTCCACCGTCTGTTGTCCATCGTCATGCTGCTGCTCACGAACAAGCGGGTTGGCGCACGAGAGCTGGCTGAGAGGTTCGAGGTGTCGCTGCGCACCATTTACCGCGATCTGGAGACGTTGGGCGGCGCGGGCATCCCGATCGTCTCCTTCAGCGGGCCGAACGGCGGCTACGAGATCATGGAGCGATACCACATTGATCGGCAGATCGTCACGCTGGAAGATCTCCGCTCGATCATGACCGCGCTGAATGGTCTGGAGGCGTCGCTGAAGGACCAGCAATTGTCCGATCTTGTCGCGAAGGTCGGGGCGCTGATCACGAAGGCCGAGCAGGCGAAGCTGGAGGAATTCGGAGACGAGCTACTGTTCCACGCCAACCTGTGGCGGGGAAGAAGCGCAGACGGCGAAACAATCTCCACACTGCGCCGGGCCGCGCGGTTCCGCCAGGTCGTCCGGTTCCGGTACGTCACCCTCCGGGGCGAGGAGGAGGAGCGGGAAACGGAGCCCGTCGGGCTCGCCTGGAAGGGTTACGCCTGGTATCTGCACGCCTGGTGCAGGTTGCGACGCGATTTCCGTACGTTCCGGCTGACACGGATCCGGGATCTGCGGGTGCTTGAGGAGCGTTTCGCCCCGCACGGCGTCAACCTGAAGGAGCTCGATGAGCGATGGGAGAAGCAAAGCGCGGAAGCACCGCAGATCCGGATGGTGCTGCGGTTTCATCAGAGGCAGCGTGTGCGGGTGGAGGAATATTTTCCGCCGGAGGAGATCATGGTGGACGCGGACGGGTACTTTCTGGTAGATACGACGCATGCGGAGGATGAATGGCTGTACGGGACGCTGCTCGGCTTCGGTCCGGACGTCGCCGATCTGGAACCGCGCCGCCTTGCGGACAACATCAAGCAGCGGGCGCTCGCCATCGCCCGTCTGTATGAATAAAGCCGAAGCCGGGCAGCGGCGCGCCGCCGCCATCCCGGCCTTCTTCGAATCGCGTTCAACCCAGGCTGGCGAAAAATTGACGGATATCCCCGACCAGCAGATCCGGCGCCTCCATCGCCGCGAAATGGCCGCCCCGCTCGAACTCCGACCAATGTATGATCGTCTCCGTCTTCTCGGCGAACCACCGGATCGACACGTCCGTCGGGAACACCGCCACGCCCGTCGGCACGGTCGAGCGCTCCTTGGGCGCCCACATCGAAGGGTCATGGAACCGCTCGTAGTACGCGTTGGCTGACGATCTGGCCGTGTTGGTCAGCCAATAGATCGTCACATTCGTCAGCAGCTGGTCCCGGTCGACAGCGTCCTCCGGAAGCTCTGCGGCCGGGTCCGTCCAGTCCTTGAACTTCTCCACGATCCATGCGAGTTGCCCCGCCGGCGAATCGGCCAGCCCGTAGGCGAGCGTCTGCGGCCTCGTCCCCTGGATGTGCATGTAGCCCATCAGGTCGTCGTTCCATTGCTTGAATATCGCCATTCGCCGCTACTCGGCTTCCGTCAGGCTTGCCATTTCCTCCGGATCGCCCGACGGGAACGTCACCAGCGCGTTGACATGGATTCCGACGATGCGCTCCGGCGCCCTGCGGCCCATCAGCGGCGCGATGAACGCCCCGATGTCGCCGCCCTGCACGCCGTATCGGTCATAGCCGAGTCGGCTCATCAGTTCGATAAGGGCCTCCGCGACTTTTCCGTCCGTCCACCCCGGGCGGCGGATCGGGCCCGAGAATCCGTGGCCGGGAAGCGAAGGAATCACGAGATGGAACGCCTGTTTCGGATCGCCGCCGTGGGAACGCGGATCGCTAAGCGGACCGATGACCTTGAGGAATTCCACGACGGAGCCCGGCCAGCCATGGATGAGCATGAGCGGCAGCGCTTCCGGTTCGGGCGATCGGACGTGAAGGAAATGCACGTTCTCGCCGTCGATCGTCGTCGTGAATTGCGGGTAACGGTTCAACTCCTCCTCATGCTGCCGCCAATCGTAGCCGTTCGCCCAGTAATCGGCCAGTTCCTTCAGGTAGACGATAGGCACGCCCCGGCTCCAGCCGGTCCCGGGAAGATCGTCAGGCCAGCGGGTGCGCCCCAGGCGCTCCCGAAGGTCGCGCAGTTCTTCTTCGGGGATGCGGATGCGGAAAGGACGAATGGCGGTTTCTGTGTACGTTCTGGTCATGTCATAACTCCTCCTCATCAAAATGGGAATTGCTGCTCGCCGAGATCTGCTCGCTTGCAATTCCCATTGTAGGAGGGGGTTGCTGACAGCTGTGTGGCAGCAATGACCTGGTGCGCGCGAAATAACCGGATCGCGCGAATAAGCTGCTTATGGCAGCCGGTTCCCCGCGGCACGATAGATCTCATACCATTCTTCACGGGTCAGTTCGACATCGCTCGCCCGGCAGCAGTCGATGAGCCTCTGGATGTTCATGGTGCCGATGACCGGCTGCATGCGAGCCGGATGGCGCAGTAGCCATGCGATCGCGATGGTGGTGGTGGATACGCCGTATCGTCCGGCGATCTCGTCCAGCTTCCGGTTCAGTTCAGGGAATTTGTCGCTGCCGATAAACACGCCTTCAAAGAAACCGTACTGGAAGGGAGACCACGGTTGGATGGTGATATCGTGCAGACGGCAGAAATCCAGTACGCTGCCGTCCCGGTTCACGGCGGCGTCGTTTTCCATGTTCACGTTGATGCCCGATGATATCATCGTCGCGTTGGTGATGCTGAGCTGCAGCTGATTGGCGACGATCGGCTGCTTCACCGATTTTTTCAGGAGCTGGATCTGCATCGGATTGTGGTTGGACACGCCGAAATGCCGCACTTTGCCCGAGCTTTCCAGAATATCGAACGCCTCGGCCACTTCTTCCGGTTCCACCAGCGCATCCGGACGGTGCAGAAGCAGCACGTCCAGATAATCGGTTCTCAGACGCTTCAATATCCCGTCCACCGATTGTAAAATATGTCGCTTGGAGAAATCGTACATCCCCTGGCGAATGCCGCATTTTGATTGCAGGATGATGGTTTCGCGCACGTCATCGTTCATGCCGATGGCTTCCGCGAACAGTTCCTCGCACGCACCTCCGCCGTAAATGTCCGCATGATCAAAAAAATTCGCTCCCTCTTCCAACGCGGTGCGAATAAAACGTTCCGCCCCGGCTTTGTCCAGACGGTTGATCCTCATGCACCCTACGGCGATGACGGGCACTTCCAGCGCGCTCGCGCCAAGCTTGATCGTTCTCATTCCACCGTTCCTCCTTCACGTTCTCCGTATGGTTGGTTTGTCCAAATGTTGGCTCGGATGACCCTTGCCCTGATGGTATTGTGACACACGTCCGCATCCGATGCAAACGTTTTAGTGCGCGTCGATCGGGGGATGCCGGCATCATCGTTTGCCTCGCCGCGCGCCCGCAGCAGGCCGACAAGAGATTGTTTATAGTAGACAAATATTACCTTATATAGGATATTATTATTAGTTTGGCTGTTGATCGACAGGCGGAGCAGGAAGGCAGACCGTATCAAAAATTCATAAGAGGTGTGGAAAGATGAAAATTGGACCTGCTGTGAATCAAGCGGTTGCCCATGTTTTGGCATTATTCATCGCGCTATTCGTAGCATTTTCGGGTTATGCTTCGACAACGGCGCACGCCGACACCGTTACAACGCCGTTCGAAGGAGATCTGGAGTTCGAAGTGGTTGGACCCGGAGCGGTGACGGTCACGGATCCGGCTAACGAGCCGCCCAGCATCGTCACCCATCCGATGAGCTCCGTAGTCACTATTGGGTACGCTGCAACCTTCAAGGTACAGGCTACGGGAATGGGACCCTTGACCTATCAGTGGCAAGTCAATGCGGGCAGCGGCTTCCAAAATATCAGCGACGGCGGCGTGTACAGCGGCGCGACAACCTCCACGTTGAATCTTACCCTCACAACGGAGGACATGGATGGTTATCTGTACCGCGTCATCGTCACCAGCGCTGGCGGCCAATCGACCACGTCCAATGCCGCAACGCTGCGGATCAATCATCGGCCTGCCTTTATCAACATGGACGCGAGGTTGACCGTGCTCGCAAACGGTGAACCTGTGGATATCAGATCCCTTCTGCGTGTCAGGGATACCGATACGGGACAAATACTGACCTGGTGGGAGGATATGCCACCAACCTTCGGTAACTTGACGATCATCGACGCCACTGCATCCTCCGGTCAAGAGGATATTACTCCCTGGGGACTCATCACCTATCAGCCATTCGGATATATAGGAACCGACAACTTCGTGATCGGAGTCAAGGACGGGTTTGCCATGGCGTTGCTCTCAGTCCGGGTGATCATCGTCGAGAGACCGACGGTCTCCTCGGTGGTTCTCCCGCCTGACGGTACGTATAAGGCAGGGGACTCGCTGGAATTTACGGTGAAGTTCGATCTGCCCGTCACGGTTGTTGGCACGCCGCAGCTCAGCCTGACGGTCGGAAGCAAAACGGTCGGCGCCGATTACATCTCCGGTTCGGATACGCAAGAGCTGTTGTTCCGGTATACCGTACAGGAAGGCGATCTCGATGAAGACGGCATATCGGTCAATGCATTGATCTTGAACGGGGGTTCGATCCAGACACGTTCCGTGGACGCAGACCTGACGCTGAGCGGGATAGGGGATACGAGCCGGGTGAAGGTCGATACGGCAGCGCCGCAAGTCAACAGCGTATCGGTGCCGCCGAACGGAACCTATGCGGCAGGGAAAGAGCTCGAATTTATCGTTGCGATGAACGAGCCGGTCACGGTGACGGGTACACCGCTGCTGAACCTGATGATCGGGGGAGAGTTGCGGCCGGCCATGTATATCGCGTCTGTGAGCGACAGCGAACTGAAATTCCGCTACACGGTCGCCTCCGGAGATCTGGATGACGACGGCATAGCCGTGCACTCGTTGAGTTTGCTGGCAGGCGCCGGCATCTTCGATGCCGCGGGCAACGCGGCTGTGCTCAGCCTGAGCAACGTGGGCGATACGGCCGGCGTGCTGGTGGATGCGGTGGCGCCGCAAGTTATCGGCGTTAGCGTGCCTGCCGCAGGCACATACACACTAGGACAGACGCTCTCGTTCAAGGTGCATTTCAGCAAAGAGGTCGCGGTTCAGACGGATGGCGGAACGCCTGCATTGCCGCTTACGATCGGCACGGCATCGTTAGCGGCGGTCTATGTATCGGGAACGGGCACGAACGAGATCGTGTTCGAATATGTCGTGCAAGCCGGCGATGTGGACACGGACGGCATCGAATTGGGCAGTGCCATCGAGCTGTCCGGCGGGACGATGACCGACCTGCCTGGGAACGCCATCTTGCCCCAGCTGCTGAATGTGGGTGATACGACGGGCATCCTTGTGGATGGGGGAGCGCTGTCCTTCGAGGCGGTCCCCGCCTCGGCTTCGCCCGTGGCAGGAGGGAGCAATCTCATCACGCTGACGGTCAAGGACGCGCTGGGGAATCCCGTAACCGCGTTTGCCGGCGAATACGACGTGACCGTCTCCGGCTATGAAGAGGCGCCGGATCACAGCTATGGGTCGATCGACGATGAACCATTAACCGGCGCTGCCAGGACGGTGACTGTTCTGTTCACCGCCGGTCAGGCGAAGGTCGATCTGAAGTTGAACAAAGCGGATGAGCAGTCGATCACCTTCGGCATAGCCGGCCTTGCCTCCACGGCCACTGTCGGGATTACGCCCGTTGCGGGGCCGGCCGCTTCGATGAAGCTGACCGGGGATATCGCGCCCCCGGCTTCCAACGGAGGGTCATTTGCCCAACAACCGGTCGTAACGCTCGTGGACGCCTTCGGCAATGTCAGCGTCCATGATGATTCGACGGTGGTCACCGCCGTCAAGGAAGACTCGGGAGTATGGAGCTTGACGGGGACGACGTCCCGGAAGGCTGAAGCCGGGGTGGTGACGTTTACCGATCTGGGTGCAATCAATGCCTCCGCGGTGGAGGGAGCCCGCATCGCGTTTGAAGCGGAGGGGTTGCCGACCATCGTAAGCTCGGCCGTATCGCTTCCGTGGCCGACGCTCGAGGCGCCGGTCATCGGAGCGGTCACCTCCGGCAACGGACAGGTCCGGCTCGAGTGGAGCCCGGTCTATGGTGCGGTCAGCTACCAGGTTTATATGCGGACGGCTGCCACGGACTACGGGACGGCCATCGCCGACGTGACCGATGCGGTGTACGAGGCCACCGGCCTGACGAATGGCACCACGTATTACTTCATCGTCAAGGCGGCCAATCCGGCCGGCATCAGCCCGGCCTCGCATGAGGTGAGCGCGACGCCTCAAGGGCCTTCATCGCTGGTGTGGCAGCCTGCGGATCCCGGTGTGGATGTGCTCGTGAACGGCAAGCCGGTGCGCGCCGGCACGGCCAGGACAACGGTGGTGAACGGGCGGAAGCACGTCACGGTGACGCTCGATCCGGCCAGGATCGAGGAGAAGCTGGCGGCTGAGGGCGAGGGTGTCGTGGTGTCCATCCCGATCCTGTCTCAGGCCGATGTCGCCACCGGCGAACTGACCGGGCAGCTGGTCAAGAGCATGGAGCGGTATCAGGCGATCATCGAGATCCAAACGGAACGAGCGACGTATACGCTGCCCGCCGGGCAGATTCGCGTCGACCACATCGCCGACCTTTTCGGCGGCAACGTGAAGCTGGAAGAGATCAAGATTCGGATGGAAATTGCCAAGCCGGCTGTCGATCTGTCCGGCGTCCTTCAGCGCCTCGGCACGAATGAAACGTTCGCCATCGTGGTTCCGCCGCTCGAATTCAAGGTGACGGCAACGCACGGCGACCAGACGGTCGAGGTGTCGCGCTTCCATGCGTATGTGGAACGGATGATCGCGATTCCCGAAGGCGTCGATCCCGACAAGATCACGACCGGCATCGCCCTGGAACCGGACGGAAAGGTTCGCCATGTCCCGACCCGTATCGTCCTCATCGACGGCCAGTATTACGCCAGGATCAACAGCCTGACGAACAGCTTCTATGCTGTCGTCTGGCATCCGCTCGCGTTCCGGGACATGGCGGGACATTGGGCCGAGGAAGCGGTCAACGACATGGGCTCCCGGATGGTCGTTGACGGGGTTGGAGGCGGGAATTTCGCGCCCGATCTGCCGATTACGCGGGCGGAATTTGCCGCCATCATCGTCAGAGCGCTGGGGCTCATGCCGGAAGACGGACCGGTTCCGTTCACCGACATCAAGAGCGGTGACTGGTACGCCGGAGTCGTTCGGACGGCTTACCAATACGGGCTGATGCAAGGCTACGAGGACAGCACGTTCCGTCCGGTGGAGCGGATCACCCGCGAACAAGCGATGGTGATCATCGCCAGAGCGATGGCGATCACCGGACTTGCGGCGGATCTTTCGCTCGCGGATGTGGAGCAGGCACTCGCTTCGTTCGCGGATGCGGCCGACGTGTCGGATTGGGCAAGATCCGGCGTGGCGGCCGGGATTCAGGCGGGGGTCGTCTCCGGACGGGATGACGGCCGGATTGCGCCAGGCGATTCGATCACGCGGTCGGAAGTTGCGATGATCGTGCGAAGACTGTTGCAGAAGTCCGGTTTGATCTGATGCCATAAGTGAAAAAGCGGTGGCTCACGCGTGAGATGCGGCCATTCCCCGGGGCTGTCCCAAAAGGATAGCCCCTATTTTGTGTAGACAGAAGCATACCTTTTGTCGCTCGCATGGCTCATTTCCAACCTTGCCCCCAGCTCGTCAAACTAGTCCGCATAATTGGTCAATTGGTGCATTTGGTGCGCCGAAGGGCATCTTCTGAAGCCCTTGAGGGCGGGCATTTTCCCAACTTCTGCACGGTTTCCGGGTATTGTTTGAGGGGTGACTCCGGCGCCTGTTGTTTGCAACGTGTTTGCAGGTTGTCCGCCGCGCATACATGCCGGGTACGATTTCCGGTTGCAAGGGGCGGATTCGGCATACAGCGGCAGGGCATACACCCTCGCCTTCTCTGCCACCGGGGTGGCGTTTGTGCCAGCCGCGCGGCCATTGTCAAGTCGTTGCTCCGGC
>CALGAO010000146.1 GCA_937957685.1 uncultured Paenibacillaceae bacterium | reverse complement strand
ATCGACGTATTCGCAGATCTTCCAGTCCACTTGCGCCTGGTAACCAGGTTTTGTTTCGTATCGTTGCACGGCAGGGATTTTCCTCGGCGGACGGTGCGGTTTCACATAGTCCTTGATGAGGGTGATGCCGCCGGTATAGCCCTGGTCTCTGAGTAAACGCAGCAACACCTCGCAGTTGAAGATTCCCTGGGCCATGAATTGATCGATGAGAGGCTTGAAGGGATCGAGTTTGGACCCTCGCTTTTTGCCGTAACGCGGCTCGGGGATGCCGTTGGCTCGCAAGTACTTGCGCACGGTATTGCGAGCATGTCCCGTGATGCGGGCAATCTCCCGGATGCTCTTGCCAGTGGCATAAAGTTCGTGTAAGCTGATCACAGTCCCACTCCTTAGCATATGTCTCCCCTCTGAAGCTATTAGCCGTATCTTCAAAGGGAGAATATTCTACAGGGGTGGGTCATTTTCTTTTCGTCGCTCCTGGGTCAATTATATTCCGGCGGTGACACTTATAAATAAACCCACTGTATCCTCAACAGAGATACAATGGGTAGGCTAAATGGTGAATAGCGGCAAACCAAATGCTTCTCGAACAAAGCTCATGTCATGATCTCTTGATACGAGGCCGAGCTGATGCTCGATAGATGTTGCAATAATAATAGCGTCTGGGGTTTTAAGCTTACGGCCTTTTGATCTTTGTTCCCTTCTTATGTCTCCGGCGAGTCGGGCAATACTCGAGCTTACCTCAATACATCTGCGCGGATTAAACAGCTTGATCCCTTGTAAACGATATTCAGAGTCTAACCCGCTGAACACTTCGCACTCCGTAATTACGGAGAAATAAATCGACATCCGATCGTCACTGGCCTGCCTGACAAAATCCAACGCGGCATGTTCCCCAGCAAGCAATGCGATCGCAATATTGGTATCGAGTAAATAACCATCCATTTAGTTCCACTCTTCCTCGCGCATTTTTTTGACTTCGTCCGTCAATCGTTTAGCCTGTTCCGGAGTCAATATTCCTGCCGATTCGAGTATGTCATCAATAGAATAGTCATCCTCGACTTCAATTGTTTGATTATCCAAATTGATTTTTACTTTGCTTTGCGAAATATTCATTTTCTTCAAAATGGAACGAAGCTCATTAACCGTTTGTTGATCCATTTTTTTGGGCAGGGACATTAAAGGATGTCCTCCTTTCAGTCTGAGATTTGAGCCCTTATATCATACCGGCAACGGATACAGGAGAACTGCTCGCCTTTTACCGTTAGCCATAAAAATAAAAGACACGGAATTCATTAGCGGAAGTCCTCAATTGAAAATGTTTTCATCATTTCTATTGTGACCATCCCTTTCCCAAGTTTATACTCTTTTCTGCTCTGCTCAATCAGGGATTGGAGCTCCGGATTGGCTTCAACATCAGCTTGAATCGATCTCTGGTTTTCGATATCATTTCACTCCTTTCATCATAGTTTCTTCTGTCATACTGGAGCGCTCCAATTCGTGTTACCAACAGTATAACATAACTCACTCAAAAGCCAGAAGAAGATAAGCCGGCTCCTTTCAGACCAGCTTATCGATCCGGATGATAGGGTTAGTGCTCGCGTTAGCTAGTTCTCGCGCTCACGCGAGCGTGGACGACTCTTAGGATTAGCGTGGACATGGACGAGCGCTAGCGCTCCCAGACGCTAACGAAACGCCCGGAGGGCTGTGGAGCAAGTTTTTTCTCCGCCGCTCGCCGCATAACTTGTTTGCACGTTGTTGAACGCGATGCATGTAGAGGATTGCCTCCATCGCTGGTTGCAATCCTCTTGTTCGTTTCTGACGCGGCTTATTCCTCTCCCATAGCCACCGGATTGTCCTCATACGAGATCCAGTCGCTCCAGCTGCCGGCGTAGAGCTTCACGTTGCGGTAGCCCGCCTGCTCCAGGGCCAGCACATTCGGGCAGGCCGTGACGCCGGAGCCGCAGTAGACGATGATCTCCTGCTCGCCCTCAGGATCAAGACCGGCTGCCGCGAACCGCTCCTTCTGCTCCTCCGCTGACTTCCATAGTCCGTCGCCGTTCAGGCTGTCCTTCCAGAACAGGTTGCGCGCGCCCGGGATATGCCCGGCCTTCCTGTCGATCGGCTCCTCCTCGCCCCGGTACCTGCGCGGCTCACGCGAGTCGATCAGCAACGTGCGCGAGTTGCCGAGGCGTTCCCGCACCTCCTGCATGCTGACCAGCATGTCAGGCTGAAGCTCGGGCACGAAGGTCTTCGGCACGATGACCGGCGGCTTCGCCTCGCTGACCGGATAGCCCAGCTCCTTCCACTTGCTGTATCCGCCGTCCAGGATATATGTCCTGCGATGTCCATGATAGCGGAGCAGCCACCACAGCCGCGCCGCGAAGGCTCCGCCCTGGTCGTCATAGGCGACGACGCGCGTATCCTGATCGATGCCCAGCTTGCCGATGAACGCCGCAAAAGCCTGGGAATCCGGCAGCGGATGGCGGCCGCCATGCTCCGTCACGGGAGCGGACAGATCCGTCTCCAGGTCGGCATACAATGCGCCAGGGATATGATCCTGCTCATATGCCTTGCGCCCCGCTTCAGGCGCGCCCAGTTGAAAGCGGCAATCGACGATCACCAGATCGGGTTCATACATTCTGGCGAGCAGCCAGCGTGGTTGAACGATGATGCTCATGACAAGATCCTCTCCTTGCAAGATCCTTATGGGGCTGATGGATTCACAGCTCGATGACGCCTTCGCGGAATGGCGTCAGATTCGCCCAGCCGTCTTCGGTGATATGGTAGGTATTCTCGATGCCGACGACGCCCTGGCCGGGATATGTAAACTTCGGCTCGATCGCGATCACCATGCCGGGCTGCAGCTGGTACTGGAAGCCGCGGGCGAGCACCGGCCATTCGTCCACCTCGAGGCCGATGCCGTGGCCGAGGAACTTCACCTGATCGTCCCCATAGCCCATGAAATGCTCCGCCAGCCCCGCCTCCCTCGCGGTCGCCAGCGCCTCCGCATACAGCGTCTCACATACGGTGCCCGGACGAAGCGCGGCTTCCGTCTGCCGCAGGATCCGTTCAGATACCGCATAGGCCGCGCTCAGCTCATCGGACAGACGACCGATGACCGCCGTTCTCGTCTGGTCGATCACATAGCCGTTCACGCAGCAGCCGATATCGATCAGGATCGGCTCATCCCGCGCAATCGGTTTCACGCCCGAGCCCTGCGGGCTCGCCGGTCCAAGTCCCTGCCCTCCGGCCGGTCCGTCGAAATAGGTCGGCAAGGCTCCTGCCCAGCCGGAGCCGACCATGCCGGTGATGATCTCCTGGTTGTAGCCCCGCATGCGCATGATCCCCATATGACCGCGGCGACGGACATAGTATTCGATCTCGGTGACCAGCTCGAGATCCGTCATGCCGACCTTGATGAGCCCAAGCGCATGCTTCAGCGCTTCGCCGATCAGCAGCCCGGACTGACGGATGAGCTCGATCTCCTCCGGAGACTTGATCATCCTGAGCTCGCGCATCAGCACCGAGCCGTCACGCCACACGGCTCCGGGGATCACCTGTTTCAGCCGCTCGAACTGCTGTACCGGCAGCACATCATACTCGGTGGCGATCACCGGCTGCTTGTTCGTCCAGAGGTCCGGATATTCCGCCGCCAGCTTCTCGCCGAAATGTCTGAACGATCCCAGCGGTTCGGTCCGTACGGCGCTCTCCTGTGCGGCACGCGACACGCTCCTCCTCACGTAGAACACCGGCTCACCGGCCGCGGGCACGAACAGATAACCGGTCTGCATCGACCCGGTCAGATAGTAAAGGTCGATATTCTGCGTAACGAGATAAGCGTCATATCCGTCCGCCGTCAGTCTCTCCTGCATTCGCTCGATACGTTCCCTGACTCCCATCCACTGTTCCCCCATATGCTTGTTTCTTCCTATTGTAGCGGAACAGGAGCCGCGAACTCAAACCATTTGTCCTTGCAACGCGCAGGAAATGAAGCGTGCACATGAAACGAGCTGACGCTCCTGAGCCCGTCCTCATCGCGTCAGCCCCGCTTCATCAACGGATGATCTCCGCCGCTCCCTTCACCTGCCAGATGATTGGGCCGATCGCCCGAAACATCCGGTCATACTCCGCCTCGATGATCAGGATGACTCCCGGCTTGTGCAGCGTCACCTCATAGTCGTACTGCTCGTTTTCATAGCGATAGGGAAATGTGTACGCATCATCGATCAGGACCAGCTCCCGTACCACGACCGATCCTTGCAAGAAAGAGCCATCCTCCGCCATCATCCGCTCGTCCAGCTTCAGGTTCAGCTGCAGGTATCGCTCCGCTTCCCGCCGGGCGGCCGCTTCATCGAAGAGGATGGTTCCTTCCGCCAGATTCCCCGGATCGATCTGCTGGGCGGCGGCATGAGCCGCCCGGTTCACCGCATGCTTCAATTGAAAAAACACCCGAACCGCCGCTTCCTCATCCAGCTGCACCGCATACAGGACGAAGAATGCGACAGCCATCAGCAGGACCAGGATCAGCTTGTCCATATCGCTCCTCCCGATCTGTGAGATGTATCCGACCGACCGCTGGCCTTCAGTAAAGCACGGTCACCCATCGCTTCCGCACCATAATCGCCTCACCCCCGCAACCTGCGTGTGCCGGTTATGGCACGTACTCGCTCATTTTCACCCCGGATGCCTGGATGTGCGACGCGCTGTCCGGCGGTGTGAGCCCGATCAGCCGGTCGATGTTGAGAAGGTCCTCCACCGGGTAGCGGATCGTCAGCTCCAGACCGGTGCCGCGCGGGAGAGGCGCATCCGGCGAATCGGCGGGCAGGCCCGTCTCCGAACGGACCATGTACTCCAGCTTCATCACATCGAAGCCTTTGGCCTTCAGCCGCTCCTTCGATGCCCCTATCATGGACGCATCGATATAGCCGTGCGAGGCGTTGGCCCCGATCTCCAGCAGATAGTCCACCTCCTGCTGCAACGCGGCCTGCCGCATGATCAGCACATGCCGGTAGATCGGACTGAACATGAACCAGCAGATGATGCCCGAGAGCAGGACAAATGCCAGTATCTGCTTCACCCCTCACTCCTCCTGCGCTTCGTTTCCTCACGGATTCAGACGCACGATCCGCTCCCGGACCGTTTCCTCGCGTTGCTCCAGTTGATCGAGCATGCCTTCCTCGCCGGCGAACAGGATCTGGTACAATCCGATCACGACGATCAGCAGCAGCACCGTCACCAGAATCGAACGCATTGGCGAACGCCTTAGCTCCCGCTTCCGGAAGACGGGTTATACAGATTGTTGATGCTGGTGATGGCATTGCCGCCCTGCTTCTCGATCGCGTCCTGCAAGCCGCCATTTTTGGTCACCACATTCACGAAGATCACCGCGACAACGATTAACATCATCACCGTAATCAGGATACTTCTCATCTCAATCACCTCTTAATAAATTGGATATGGAATGAACATCAAAACATCATCAACCGAGCGACTGGAACAGGACGCGGGACTCCGCCACCCACGGATAGATAAAGATCAGGAAGGTATAGAAGATCGGCACGCCGGACATGACGAACAGCAGATACGAGGTGGCTTCCTTGCGGCCATCGCGGATAAGCGCCAGCTTCTCCTTGTAGGAGCGTATCCTCTCTTGCAATAGCTCATAGTAGGTCTCGCTGCCGTGCAGCCGCAGCGCGTTCAACGTCTCGGCAAAATCATCCGCTTCCTCCGTGGCCAGCCGCTTGCGGAAACGCCGGATCGCTTCGCCGGCTCCTTCATACCATTCGTTCACCAGCAGCTGAAGCTCCCTCCGGATGTAGCTGGTGAGCGGGACGCATCTCTGCAGTTGATGATGCAGATTCATGCGCGAATGCTTGTAGTAGAGCAGCTGCGAGCTGATGAGTTGAATCTCGCGCACGATCCGCGCCCGCCGTTGCTCTCGCATGGCTCTCCAGATCAGCCTGTCGCAGCCAAGCACCACCAGCGCAGCGACGCACGCTGCCGCCACTGCGATGAGCGCCATGCCCGCGATCCATTGCTGCTCCCACCCCCGGTAAGCAATCGCACCGATGAATGTGAGGCCGATGATCAGGAGCCTCTTGACCGCCGTATAGTCCGCCGCGTCGATCGGCCAGCCACAGGCTACGAGCAAGCTCCTGAGCTCGTCCAGGCGAGATTCCTCCTTCGGCACGAGGAGCAGAGCGCGAAGCAAGTGGTATCTGCGGCGCTTCTCCAGCATCAGCCGGATGCGTTGCAGAGGGAGGACGGGCTTCCTCGGGAGGAGGCAGAGAAGCAGAGATGACACAGCGGCATAGGCGGTCGCAAACAACCCAAGCATCACCGCAGCCAGCAGCAGAAACCGGTACACCTCCGCCACACCCATCACCTCCTTTCCGTCTGCATCCGGACCTCAGCTGCCTGTGGGATCTATGCGCAATTGCCAGGACAAGTCATGCCGTATGCTGTCGATCAGTTGCCGTTGCTTACGAGACTGATAGCGCCTTGCTCCTGTAAGTACACAATCTGCCCTCGATTTCCAATATCAACAGCGCCCCCATCCGACGACACCTGTCCATCATCTCTCCGCTGATTGCGAGACGGATAACGCCTTAACCTGCACATCCGCCAATTCCTTCCCACTTATCTGCCACCGATTGCAAGACTTATAGCGACCGCTCACCCCTGGCTCCGCCCATGCTCACCGATCCTCCGTCCGCGCGCCTGGCTACATGCGGCGAATCGACAGCCACAAGCCCATCACGAACGAGGCGAACATCAGGATCACGCCATTCAGCAGCATATGCTTGCCGCCCGGGTCCACCAGATAGTAGTAGATCGCCTGCTGGCCGTTGAGACGAAAGTTGACCAGGATGAACAACACGAAGAAGACGGGCGGGGAGAAATTGGCGATCCGGATCTCCAGCAGACGGTTGCGCGCCGCCTGATCCGCCGTTTGCGACTGCCGCATATCCAGGATGAGCTCCTGCAGGCTGGCGGAGATATCGACCCCTTCCGTGAGGCCAACGCGCAGCAGATTGGTCAGATACACCCCCCATACATGGCCAAGCGAGAAGGCAAACACGCGCAGCGCATCGTCGACCGACCGATTGGTCGACAGATGCCGGAACAGGCGCTCGAACGGCGCCCTTATCGGCATGCGCATGCGCCGCTCCTCCAGGCACATGGCGAGCGCCTGCCGGATGTTGCGCGGATCGGTCATGACGTAATATTGGTAGAACACCTCCACCGCCGGCAGAAACTCCAGCCTCGCCGCCATCTGCTTGCTGACAAGCCGCATGCGCAGCACGATATACGGCAGCGCAGCGAGCATCACGCCAAGCATCAGCATGCCCCGGATATGCAGGAACAGGTAACCCCCGGCGCCCAGGCCGATCAGGCATCCGACGGCGGACAGGAGCAGGAACGATTCCGGTCTGGCCCGGATATTGAGCGCCTCCAGCAGATCCTGCAGATGTCTGGACAGCCAGCCCGGGACCTGCCTGGACGCGCCCGGCCTGCGCGTGCCAGGAAGTTGGACTCGCCGCAAGCGGAAGCGCCGCTCGGCGGTCAGCAGCGCCACTTCCAGGAGCCCGCTGCAGGCCACGAACACCAGGATGAACAGCGCCAGGAGCAGCGCTCCATGCGTCAACAGCTGTTCCGGCTTCAAGGTGTAACCCACCCCCTGCCGAGAAGCTCATCATACTGCTCCGGCGCGTGCCGCCGGATATGGTCGCTGAAGGTTCGGTCCAGGGGCTGGATCTTGCGCCAGCTTCCCGTCACGTGATCGTACAGGATCAGATCGCGCACCTCGACATGGCCGTCATGCTCGGTGATGGCGCCGATGCGCACGATCTTCCGCTTGCCATCGATGTTCCGCATCTCGATGCCGATCTGCGTGACGAACCGGGCGATGCGTCGGCGCAAGCGGTCCGGGTTCATGCCCCGCCTGTCGAGCATGCACATATCCGTGATCGCGTCGGGAACATCCTCGAGAGTATTCACATGCGCGGTCGTCATGCTTCCCATGTGTCCGCGCGTGCAGGCCCGGACATACAGATTCGCCTCCTGATCGCGAATCTCGGCCAGGATGATGCGCTCCGGCGATTGCCTGAGCGCCAGGCGAAACGCCTGCTCCCCGTTGTGCAGCGGATCGTCGTCCGGCGCCTCGAACTCGACGATGTTCTTGGCCGGATAGATCTTGCCAAGATGCAGCTCGCACCGCTGTTCGATCGTGACGATCCGCTGGTCGTCGGGGATCGCGGAGATCAGCGCCTTCAGCAGGTGGGACTTGCCCGTATTGGTCGCGCCGATCACGACGAGATTCAGACGCGCTGCGACGATGGCCTTGAGCAGCAGCGCCGCCTCGCTGTCCAGCGTGTCATACGGCTCGCCGACCAGGCTGTCCAAGGTGACCTCCCTGAGCGGGAAGAAGCGGATCGTGATCGTCGGCTCCCTCGTGTATCCGAAGCCGGTCATCGTGACGCGCGAGCCATCGGGCAGCGACACCTCGGCCCAGCGCTTGCGGGTGTTGATCGCGTCGCGGTTGTACAGGACGAGGTTCTGCTGCAGCCTCTCCACCTCCTCGACCGAGCGGAAGCTGTACGGCGACCTCCTGGCCCTGCCGCTGCGCACCTCGAAGATCCGCGTGCCGATCACCTGCACCTCCTCGAGGGTCTCCCTGTCCTTCAGCACCGACTCCAGCACATTCATGCCGATCACTTCCGCGAATACCGCCTCGCTCATCGTCTCGTACTGATCGGACAGCGGACGGAGATGATGCAGCCTGAGCGCGGCCAGCCGGTCCTGGATGATCGCCATGAACGCCTGCCGTTCGCGCGCGAACCCGAGCACCGCCCGATTCAGCGCCGTGCCGTACTCGATCTGCTCCTCCTCGGTCTCCGCCCGGTTCTCCACGAGATAGGCGCGCATGTCCTCCACGATCGACATAAATTCCTCATGCGAGCGCACATATTGGGCGGAGGAGTCGTCCTCCCTGCCAATGCTCTGGCGCAAGCGCATCGAGCTCTCCGCCCTGGCCGGCTCCGCCGCAGGCCTGCCGATCTGCGTCGCCGCTCCCGGCTCCCTGGAGCCCGCATATCGCCTGCTTCGCTTCGCATCTGTTCCCGCCGGATCAGCGCGCCGAAACTTCGCCGCATATTCCCACATGGAGAAGCGAGCTTCCCGGGCCTCTCTCCCCGATCCGGCGGATGCTTGTCCGTTCATGGCTCCACCTCCATCGCCCCGCTTGCATGCGATGGCTCGGCATCCGGTCGTTGCCTGGCCATTTGTTGCCGCGCTCGCACCCGCATGCCCTGTCCGAGACCAACCGCCCCGCAAACGAATGACGCTTGTCCGTTCATGGTTGCACCTCCACCCTCCGTTTGACCGCGCGCAGACGCCACCTTGCCAGCAGCCGCTTCTCGCCCGGCGGCTCCCAGCTCACTCCGAGGCGATCGGCGATGCGTCGTGCTATTTTCTCCACGGTCTTCAGCGCCGCATCCTGCAGCAGCCACTCATGCAGCCTGCCTCGCTGCATCTCCAGCGCCATGTGCCGGTCGTATGGGAGCGCGCCCGCAACCGCCAGCCGCGTCACCTGCTCGATCTCGCCCAACCGGTATTCATCCGGGTACAGCCCCGTCTGCGCGAGGACGAGCTCGAATTCCTGCGGGGCGATGTCGAACAGGTACGCCGTCTCCGCGATCCATGCCTGATAATCGTCCTGGAACGCATCCAGCCGCGGCATCGTGACCAGCAGCTTCATGCCGGCGCGAAGGGCGGTGACGATCGTGGCGGCATTGTCCCAGTATGCGTGACAGTCCGCGACACAGATGTCATACGTCCGGGTGGCCGTATGCAACAAATGCTCGATATCCTCCGGCTCGTACAGCTCCGCCTGGGCTCGCTGCGTGTTGCCGGTCAGCACGCTCAGATTCGGCATCCCCTTGACCCTCAGGCCATGCTTCTCGAGACGTTCAGGCGTCAGCGTGCGCGCCTTCAGATCGATGCGCAGCGCGCCAAGTCCCGCCTCCGGTGCCGCGCGGCCGATGTACCGGCCAATCTTGGAGCTCTTCAGGTTCAGGCACAGGTAGGCGACGCTCAGACCACCGGCTCCGGCCGCCAGGGCGAACGCTGCGCCAAATGCCGCTGCGGTCGTGCCGATATTCGGCGTCGTGCCGCAGAACATGACCAGGTTCGAATAGGTCGCCTCACGTATCGCGCTCATGATCTTCCCATCCTTTCGATGATTGCCCCGAAGCGAGCGGATCCTGTCCGCCGGGCAGGGCGATGATCAGCCTGCCCCCCTCTGCTCCCTGGCAGGCCCGGTCGATCGCCAGCCACTGGTCTTCCGTCAGGTTCAGATTGATGCGCTCGATCTGTCTCCCATCCCGCAAGGCCAGCAGGCTTCGGCGATTGTCCGCTTCCTGTCCGGCGCCCAGCGCGTCCGATCCGTCGCGCCCGCTGTCCGACAGCTTGACGGAAGCGACCACCACATCCTCGGCCAGCAATCTTCGCCCCCACTCGCTGGAGAGATAGATGCGGACGCGGTCGCCCGGCCTGATGCCGCTGGAGATGGAGCGGATGTACTCGCGGGGGATCTCGAACGAAGCCTCACCCGCTGTAGGCAGCAGCATGAGCGCCGTCAGCTTCCAGGCGAGCAGCGGCTCTCCCGCTCCCAGCGGCACCAGCGTCTGCTTGCCGACAGCATCGCTCAGGGAGGTGAGCATCTGCTCATTGAGCCCCGCCCTGGCCAGATTCCGATGCTCCAGCAGCTGCTCGGTGAGCACCGTGCCGGCTGCGAGAAACTGCTTCGGCACGACGACTTGCACGGTCTCCTGAAGCTCCACCTGCCTCAGCAGGACGACGTACACCGCGTACACCAGCGCTGCGGCGGCCAAGGCGGAGATCAGACTGACGATCAGTCGGCGAATGCGCAACTTCCATCACTCCCGTTACAGGTCTGAATAAGTAAAGAAATACTTGGCCAGCGCCAAGTCCTTTAAGGACGCAGGGGATAGCTTCGTATTTCTTATGTCGTACTGGAATTTATGGAGGTGATAAATTCTATACGACAAAAAAAGGACGCAATCCGGGCATCCAAGCCCAGGTTATGCGTCCTTCGCAAACCAGAAACCTATTCAACATCATGGATTTTGTATTAGTAAGGAAATATTACCAGATCTTCAGCTGTTTGTCTATATGTGGAGCGCATTTTTTCGACGAATCATGCCTGTCCATGATCTGACCCGCTGCGCCGCCTTCCCGATCTCAGACATACGGATTGTACCGCTTCTCATACCCGATCGTCGTCGCCGGCCCATGACCTGGCAGCACCTGCGTATCCTCCTCAAGCAGGAACAGCTTGTCATGGATGGAGGCATACAGCTCGCGCGAGCTGCCTCCGGGAAGATCCGTGCGGCCGACGGACATGCGGAACAGCACATCGCCGCCGAACAGCAGCTTCTGCGACTTCAGATGGTAGCTCACGCTGCCCGGAGAATGCCCTGGCGTATGGCAGACATCGAAGGTTTCCCCCAGCAGGACGAGCTGCTCTCCTCCTCTCAGCAAACGCTCTGCCGCCGAAGTCGTGATCGCGCCGCCCAGCTCCGGCCAGAGCAGCGAACCGTTCAGCTCGGCGTTCGTCAGCCATTCCTGCTCCACCTCATGCACGTATACCGGGCAGCCCTTGCTCGTGCGCACCGCCTCCACCCCGCCGATATGGTCAAAATGCGCATGCGTCAGCAGCACCGCCTCGATCTCGATATGGCGTATGCGCTCCAGCAACCTTTCGGGCTCCATGCCCGGATCGATGATGATCCCCTTGCGCTCATCCTCCGTCATGATCAGGTATGCATTGGTCTCCAGCGGACCGAGCGCGAAGCTTTCCACCTTGAGCATCTGTCCATTCCTCCTTGATCCTGGCCGTTCCATTATCCAATGTGATCATGTTATCGAAAATTCCGGCCCGCTTCAAGTCCGGCTGCAACTGGTGACATCTTCGCCTGTTCCTGGTAAGATTAGGGCATACGTGGCGCCAAAGTGGATGGGAGGTGCGAGGATGCTGGCTATTATTGCCTTTTTGACGCCGATCGTGGCGATGATCTTTTTTGTCAACTGTGTCGCCCTTGCGAAGAAGATCCGAAATGGTGACCAGGACACCGCCAATCATACGGGCTGGGGAGCCATCATGTTTGCCTTTCTGGTGACGGTGATCGTATGGAGCAGCCTGGCGTCCCATTAGCAGACGGAAACGGCAGCCGCCTTCAAGGGAAGGCGGTTTTTTTGCGCGCTAATGGATGAGACACCGGCATGTCTTGCCCACGCGCGACATACATATGAACTAACGGCATGTACACATCTGAAGCAAAGGAGGGAGTAAACTGATGACCAAGATTTTCGTTCTGCGGCGCTCGACGCTCATCCTGGTCGGCATCCTGCTCGTTGCTGCGGTGATCGGGACATTCTATGTGCGTTCGTTGCTCGGAAATGAAGCGGTGCCCGTGGCCGCGACCACAGCGGAGTATCACATCGCGATCGTCGAGTATGAAGGCTCCACCAAGGACGGCAAGGCATATGAGATCTACCGCTTCGATCCCGGCACGATCTATGTGCAGCATGGACAGCGTGTGACGCTAACCTTCCATGGCTTGCACGGAGCGCATCATTCGATCGTCATCGACGGCTACAATATCCAGGATCACGTCAGCAAAGGCGAGGCCACATCCGTCACCTTCACAGCGAACAAAAAAGGCACCTTCCGCATCCTCTGCGAAACTCATGACGAGACTTCCAACCTCGTGCCGATGGTCGGCTATCTCGTCGTAGGCTGAAGCAAGGTTAACCGGGTCACCGCCTCCTTCTCCCATGCATACATTTAGGTATCAGGAGAGGAGGCGTTATGCATCTTGCACAAGTTCGCCAATGACAAACATGCCAGGCCGCTCCCGACAGCAAGGGGGATCCGCCGCGCCTGCAGCAAGGAGCTGTACCGGACGCGCAAACGAATGAACCTGTGGGTGCCGAAGGAGAAGGTGGAGGAGGCGGAGAAGCTGTATTTCCGCAAGGTCGTCGGCAACCTCCTGTGGATCCATGAGAACGGCAGCAATCGCAAGGTTCTCGCTGACTGGTTCGAACAAGAGGTGGCCGGGGACATCGCCGCCATCTGGGAGGTCGATGCCGCCGCACTGGCCAGGGCGTTCCGCGACGCCTTCGGCGGTTGATGACAGGATGCCCTGGGCCTGAATCTGGTGTCGTTCCCCTGTTTCTCCAGACATAAGGGCTCCTCCGCTAGCGTGGAATATGGTACAATAGACCATATTTTAACCATTATGGACGAATCGGATCGCCCTCTTATCCCGGATTCGTCAGGCGGAGGCATATCAGCCTTGGAACATCACCATCCAAACGATCTGCATGATCTGCGCCGAAAGCTGCTCTTCATCGTCAATCCCGTCGCCGGCAATGGAAAGGGACGCAGGGTATGGCACAGACTGGAGTCCATCCTCCAGCGCGATCATACCCCTTATGAAGTCCTCATGACCTCAGGACCCAGGGAAGCCATCGAGCTGGCCGCCCGTTCGGCGGAGCTTCATCCGCTTGCCATCGTCGCCGTGGGCGGAGATGGAACCCTGCATGAGGTGGCGCAGGGATTGTCGGAACAGGCCAGCAGCTGTCCGGTCGCCTACATCCCCGCCGGCTCGGGCAACGACTTCGCTCGTGCGCTTCGCATCCCGTTCGAGCCGGAGGAAGCCCTGAGGCGGCTGATGGAGACGCTTGCTTCCACCTCCGGTGACCACGCGCCCAGATCGCCCTTCGACATGCTCCGCTTCGGCGACATCTGGGCGATCAACAGTCTGGGCGCGGGCCTGGACGGTTTCGTCATCAAGCTGACGCTCGAAGCGAAGTACAAGCGATGGCTCAATCGCATCGGCCTCGGCTCGCTTGTCTATCCGCTGACCTTGCTGCGCGCGCTGCTGAAGTATCGGCCAGGAACCGCCGTCGTCACCGTTGACGGACGCCGGATGAGATTCGACAAGCTGTGGTTCTGCGCCGTCACGAACATCAGCTACTTCGGCGGCGGGATGCGCATCGTCCCCGACGCCAGGCCGGACGATGGAACCGCGGACGTCTGCATCGTCAGCGGCATCTCGCGTCTTGGTTTGCTGTTTGCTTTCCCCCGCGTGTACAAGGGGACGCACACGAGCCTGAAGGCGGTGACCTTCCTGCGCGGCAGGAGCGTTCGCGTCGAGTCGGACAAGCCGCTCGTGATTCAGGCGGACGGCGAATATGCCGGAGAGACGCCGGCAATCATGGAATTAGTGCCCGGTCATCTGCAGGTCGTGCGACCGGCCGAAGGTTCGGGAACGCTCTAGTCGAGGAGGCGACGAACATGTGCGGACGTTTCACCCTGACCGTGTCCGAAGAGGAATGGACATCGTTCTTCTACGTGCAGACCGTGCGGCTGAAGTTCGAGCCGCGTTACAATATCGCGCCCGGACAGGACATCGCGGCGATCATCGCTGACGGCAGCGGCGCGCGGCGCGCCGGCAAGCTGCGCTGGGGGCTGGTGCCGCCATGGGCCGATTCGCCTAAGATCGGCAACCGGATGATCAATGCGCGCGCCGAGACGATCGCCGAGAAGCGATCCTTCCGCGAGCCGCTGCTCCGGCGGCGTTGCCTCATCCCGGCCGACAGCTTCTACGAATGGCGGCAGACGGGCCGCGGCAAGCAGCCGCTGCGCATCATGCTGCGCTCCAGGCCGCTGTTTGCGATGGCCGGCATCTATGAGACCTGGACCAGTCCCGACGGCCAGACGATCCACACCTGCTCGATCATCACCACCGAAGCCAATGAATGGATGAGCGCCATCCACGACCGCATGCCGGTCATCCTGCCGCGCGAGGCGGAATCGCACTGGCTCGATCGGAGCATCCGGTCGCTGTCGGACCTGCTGCCGCTATTGAAGCCCTACCCGGATGCGGATATGCAGGCGTATCCGGTGCATCCGATGGTCGGCCATGTGGCCAATGATTCGCCGGCCTGCATCGAGCCTTATGCGGAAGCGGCGGCTACCCGGTCAGCTTCGCAGGATGAGAGATCCTGGCCGAAGGTCATGAAGGAAGAGAGCGACGCATAGTCCACCCCGCAGGATGAGGAATCCGTGCCGCAAGTCATAAATGAAACGCACGATACACGAACCATCCCGCAGGATGAGGAATCCTGACTTGACGGGCCTGCATGGCAACGGTACGATATGGAAGATATGATCAAGCCTTAACCCCGAAAGGATGTATATCATGGATCTCAACCACAAGACGACCGACCACCTCAAATATATGATCGAAGCGATCATCGCCAAGCTGAAGATGGCATCCGCCGCCGCGATGCGACCGGAGGCATTCAGTCTGGACAGCTATGATGATGTGCGCGACATCTATGAGCTGGTCATGAGCAAGGATCGCTTCAGCATCAACGAGATGGAAGCGATCGTCAGCGAGCTCGGCCAGCTGCGCAACAGGGCCTGATCATCTATACAGACAACAGGCTGCACACAAACAAGGGGTGTCCACGCATCAGAATTTCCTGAGTGGACACCCCCTTCTTGTCCGGTGCCGGTGCAGGTGCCGGACAATCTCGCTCCATTCAACTTCCCTGCTTGCGAGCCAGCTGTTCCTGGGCAAGCCGGATCATCTCCTTGACCATCGCGCCGCCTATGCGGCCTCCCACCTTCCCCGCATCCTCCGTGCTCAGCTTGCCGTTGTAGCCCGGCTTCAGATCGACGCCGATCGCCTTGGCCACCTCATACTTCACCGTATCCGGCCGCTCCGGATTGACCGGAAATCCGGCATTTCTCATCACCTGCGCCTGAAACAGCTCCAGCTTATGTTTCGCTTCAGGCACAAGCGGCGTACGCCGTCTTCTGGCCATGGTACTCGCCTGCCTTTGTTGGTATTATCGAAGTAAGCATCAAGCCTCAAGACCTACCGGTTGCCATTGGCGCCCTTGCGTCGGCATCGCCGCGCCGAACCGGTATTTCTTTGCTTATTAGGATGCGGCCTCGCGCGACAGTTCATTCGCTTCTCCGGGCTATTCCTCAAGTTCCCATCTGACAGCGAGATGCTGGTTCACATAATCGCGGATGATCGTCTCGATGGCGGCTTCCTTCTCTTCTTCGCTCAGCGGCGCGAATTTGTCGCCATTCAGTTCGATCTCCGCTTCCCTGACAGTCTGGTCATCCCACAGAATCTGAACTTGCAGCTTCAAGACGGTTCCTCCCCGCTACGATTTCTGGTTAATCTGATACAAGTCTCGTCCCTGATGTTCCTGTGCTCTTATTATGGCCCGTTCGTTCCACGCTTGCAATCCTGCCGCTTGCTGCCAGCGTCCAGGTTCCTTCCGATACTCTGGCAACACTCGCCATTCCTGCAAGCCCTCTGGCCCTCCCGGACCCTCGGTTGCATATCCCGCCGTTGCTGCCAGCGTCCAGGCCCCATCGCTCCTCTGTCCACCTTTCGCAAGCCATCGGTCAAGCGACGTCGCCCCGTCATCCGAACCGCAAACATTACCTGGTGCCCTCTGTCTATGTTCTGCTTTTCGTATACCGCCGCCCCCCGGGTTGCAACCCGCACCCCATCATTCATACGACGTCACCACGACATCCGAACGGCAAACATTGCGCGGTGCACCCTGTAAACGTTATACTTTCCTCTGTAGGTGTCATCAAGGCGGCATACAGCCGCACATACATATCAGAGATCGAGGTGTGGCCTTATGGAGAACTTTACGTTTCAGAATCCGACAAAGATCGTCTTCGGCCGCGGAACCGTTGACCAGCTGGGCGCTCTTGTGAAACCTTACGGCACGCGCGTGCTCCTCGTCTATGGAGGCGGCAGCATCAAGCGCACCGGGCTGTACGACCGGATCATGCAGCAGCTTGGCAGCATCGGCGCAACCGTCCATGAGCTGCCTGGCGTTGAGCCGAACCCGCGCGTATCTACGGTCCGGAGAGGCATCGAGATCTGCCGCAAGGAAGGCATCGAGTTCATCCTGGCGGCCGGAGGAGGCAGCGTCATCGACGCCGCCAAGGCGGTTGCCGTTGGCGTCCCGTACGAGGGCGATGTCTGGGATTTCTTCGAGCGCAAGGCAAGACCGGCATCCGCATTGCCGCTTGGCTCGATCCTGACGCTGTCGGCTACCGGCTCGGAAGCGAACGGCAACTTCGTCATCACGAACTGGGAGCTCAACCTGAAGCGCGGCTGCGGCAGCCCGCACGCCTTCCCGAGATTCTCGATCCTCGATCCGGAGCTCACATACACAGTGCCGCGCGAGCACGTCGTCAACGGCATCGTCGACATGATGTCGCACGTATTTGAGCAGTATTTCAGCCAGACCCGAAACACCCCTCTGCAGGAACGATTCTGCGAATCCGTGCTGCAGACGGTCATCGAAAACGCGGAGCCCGCACTGGCGAAGCCGGATGACTATGATGCCCGCGCCAACCTCATGTGGTGCGGCACGATGGCCCTAAATGGCGGGCAGATCAGCCTCGGCATGCAGGACGACTGGGCAACCCATGGCATAGAACATGAGGTCAGCGCGCTCTATGATATCCCCCATGGCGCCGGACTCGCGATCCTCTTCCCGAACTGGATGCGCTATGTGTACAAGGAAAGGATCGATCGCTTCGTGCAATATGCGGTTCGCGTCTGGAACATCGACCCGACCGGCAAGAGCGATGAGGAGGTCGCGCTGGCGGGCATCGATGCGACAAGGGCGTTCTTCACCCGGATCGGCGCGCCGGCGACGCTGCGTGACGTTGGCATCGGCGATGAGCAACTGGATCGCATGGCCGAGCAAGCCGTTACCTTCGGCCCGATCGGCAGATTCAAGCCTCTGCACAAGGAGGACGTGAAGGAAATCCTGCGCATGAGCCTGTAAGGCAGGCATCAAAACGGCGGTGAGTGACGTTTGAAGCGTCTCTCACCGCCGCTGTTCTTTGCGCGTTGGATCAATCAGGTTGATTGCTCGTCCTGCTTGGCGGATACGCGTGACCAGGGCGTGCCCAGCTTCATGAGCGCCCAGCGGTCAAGCCCGTACCAGCCCGCCACCTTCCACGCAAGCACGAGCCAGGTTGCCAGGATGAAGAGCAACGGATTGGAACTGACCGTACCTGCGAACAGGAAGCTGGCATTCATGAGTGACCCGAAGAATGCCGCGATGCCCGTCAGCAGCCCCACGATCAGACCAAGACCAACCGCGATCTCGCCGAATACGACCAGATAGGAGAAGATTGTGGCATTGGGCAACACGATATTTTCCAGAAACCACGCATACCAACCGGTTACATCAGATCCGGATTCCGCCTTGGCCAACGCTCCCCCGACGAATCCCTGAATCGCCTTGCCGGCATCCTCACCGATCCAGGCCGGTTTGCTCAGCTTGCCTATGCCGGATGTAAGCCATACATACCCGACGTACAGACGGATGATGAGCCAGATCCAGGCAGACTTGGTGCTGTTGAACAGAAACATGGATACGGGATTTTCCTTGACGACGATGTAGTCGCCTTTCTTCATCGGTTTCGCCTCTGCCATTTGCCATACCACCTTTAATTGATATTGATAATGTACTTACGTCTATTAATGATACCATAATTAACAATATTTATCGACATATCAAAATTTATGTTCACATATTTGTGAAAATTATCACATTCACATTCTCCTCTCCATGTGCTATAGTAAAAGTGTAAACAGAGCAACGTCAATCATTATCAGCAACACCATCTTTTACCTCAAAGGAAAGGAGTCGATGGAGATGAAGCGCACCCCTTATCGACCCCACTACTGGCGCCAGATGATCTGCGACGAACGATCTTTTTGGTTCCATGGTTTGTGATTTTTTTCACTATTATATGTGAATTTTATCACAATATGCAGACTTGAATACTCGATTCGCAAATGAAAATAACCTTTTGAAGGAGCTGGGTAACATGATGAAATTTCTGAGGGAAAACAAGATTATGGCGGCGGTTCTGCTCTTCCTGAGAGTGTATCTGGGATACAAATGGCTGACATCGGGCTGGGGCAAGCTGGTGAACGGCTTCAACGCGGAAGGCTTCCTGAAAAATGCGGTCGCCAACCCCGTGATGAAGGGCGATGAAGTCCTCTACCCGACCTACACAGCCTTTATCGAACACTTCGCCCTGCCGAATGTGAAGCTGTTCAACTTCCTGGTTCCGGTGGGCGAGGTCCTCGTGGGGCTCGGCCTTATCCTCGGCGCTTTGACCACGGTAGCGGTATTCTTCGGCATGGTGATGAACTTCATGTTCATGTTCGCGGGTACCATCAGCACGAATCCCTGGATGGTGCTGATCGGCGGCATCATCTTCATGGCAGGCATGAATGCCGGCAGGTTCGGCGTCGACTACTATCTGATGCCGCTGCTGAGAAAGTGGTTCAACCGCATGAGACGCGGCATCCGCAAGGACGCGGACGACGGCGCAGCGATCAGGCCGGAACCGAAACACGTATAACCTTATACAGCAACAGCGGGTCAGGAATCTGGTTCCTGACCCGCTTTCGTGTGTGCGCCGCTCCGGTACGCCTGAGAGACGATTTTTTCTGCTCTCACGCTGCTACGTCCTCTCCGGCACGCCTGAGACACGATTTTCTCTGCTCTCGCGCCTCTCGCGCCCTACGCCCGCTCCCCTCCCTTTCCGTCACTGCTTGAATACGCTCAGGAACTTCCCGGGTATCCTCGACTCGAAGCGCATCAGCTCCCCGGTCGTCGGATGATAGAAGGCGATCGTCCCGGCATGCAGTCCCAGCCTGCCGATCGGATCGGACTTCGCGCCGTATTTCCTGTCGCCGACGACGCTGTGGCCGATCGCTTCCATATGTACGCGAATCTGATTCTTCCGCCCCGTCTCAAGCCATACCTCCAGCAAAGAGTAGGCCTTCGACCTCTGCAGCACCCTGTAGTGGGTGATCGCCTCCTGGCCGCCGTTCGGCACCGGACTCGAATACATGCGCAGCGTCTTCGTCTCCTTCAGCCAGGTGCGGATCGTATCCTCGTCCTTGCGAACCTCGCCCTCCACCAGCGCATAATATTTGCGCTCTGGCACGGCCTCCTTCCATTCCTCCTGCAGCTGCTGCTGGATCTCCTCGCTTCTCGCGAAGATCATGAGGCCGGATGTGTCGCGGTCGAGCCTGTGGACGATGAAGATCCGGTTCGCCGGGTCCTTCCTGCGCACATATTCCATCAGGAATCGGTAAGCCGTCTCCTCCTGCTCCTTCTCCGACGCGATCGACAGCAGGCCGGCTTGCTTGTCGATGACGATCAGATCATCATCCTCATAGACGATCTTCACTCCCGGGATCGGTTCGTCCTGCACCACCTGCTCCCAGCTCACGGTCACCCGATCCCCCGGAAGGAGCGGATGATCGTGCCGGGTCGTCTTCCTGCCTCCGACGCTAACCTGCCCCCGGGCGAGGATCGACTTGATATTGTTGCGGCTCTTGTGCCTGATTTTCTCCAACAGGTATGGCAGCAGCTCCGCCTCCTGCTCGACGATCCATGTCGTCTCCTTCGAAGCCTCAGCCGCCTTGCCCCTGCTCGCAGACCTTCTTCTGACGACAGGATCCCGAGCCTTCCGTTTGCCCGGAAAGGTCCGAGAGCCTCCGTCACGCGACATTTTACTCTTCATCGCATCCTCCTGTTATAAATAAACGTCCCTTCTGCATCAACTTCCCAACGCGCGTTACAGGTGCCCCCATCGCCTCTCATTCCGGTGTGCCGCACATTAAAACAAACGTTCCTTACGTTCATCAACCCGCTAGCCTCTCCGG
This sequence comes from uncultured Paenibacillaceae bacterium, assembly GCA_937957685.1. Lineage (GTDB taxonomy): Bacteria > Bacillota > Bacilli > Paenibacillales > DA-C8 > Insulibacter. The sequence continues at coordinate 10,627 of CALGAO010000146.1, read as the reverse complement.
TGTGCCGCACTCATCCCGGCGCCTGAACGCGCCGTTCATGATCGGCGCTCACCTTCTCGATGAGCAGCTCCAGCTCATTGGCCAGGTTGAACAGGCAGGCCCGGCTCTCGAACTCCGCCCGCGTTGCCGGAAGCGGCAGCTCCTTGTGATACTCCCGGATGCCGCGCAAGCGCCGGTTGTAGCCGCTCGTATCGCGACGATGCAGGATATCCTCGCTCAGCTCGTCCATCAGCTCACCGATGCGCACGCTCTGCTCCAGCGTGGGGTCGATCTGCGAGACCAGCGGCAGCATCCGCTGCAGGATCTCGAACTGCCCGACCTTGTTCCTGTAATAATCGTAGTAATGGTGGTCCTTGCGGCGCGGATGATTCTCCACGTCCTGCTCGGCCAATCTCTGCGCGGCCTTCAGCTTGTCCTCGAGCTCGATCAGCTCCCTGCCGTCCCATTCCAGGTTGCCGACCCGCAGATGCTTGGCATAATGCCCCAGGATGACGGAGATGAGCCGCTCGATCTGCCGCTTGTCCTGCTCGATCTGCCTGTCGATGCCGGGCATGTACAGATTGACGAGCAAGCCTGTCCCCAGCCCGACGACGACGATCCCGAGCTCATTCAGGAGAAAAGCCAGATCAACATGCTCATGGATATACGCATGCATGATGACGACGGAGCTGCTTGGCACCCCTTCCTGGATCTTCAGCATGACGCACAGCGGGATGGTCACGAGGAAGATCACGGGGAAGATCCAGGCGCGGAATTGGCTCAGGCTGAAGCAGATGCTGGCCACCGCGAGGCCGACCAGACAGGCGAAGAATCGATGGGATACCGTGCGCAGCGACTGTTTGCGCGTGCGCTGGATGCTGAGCAGCGTCAGCAAGCCGGCCGCCGTAAAGTAGGACAGCTGCAGCGCCTGCGCCAGGATGACCGATATGCTGACGCCTGTTGCCGTCTTGATCGTGCGGATGCCTATTTTCATACTCCGTCCTATCCCCCATGTCTGTGTCTGATCTGTTCATCCGGTGTACAGGACTATTATATACGAAAATATCCCGAATTTCCTTGCGCCATATCATAGCCCCGGACATGCTGGCCGAACGATCCGAGATGCCGGCCCTTTGCTGCCAGGCCGACGAACCTGATTCCTTGGGACATTAGCTGTCAGCATCCGAACCGTTCTGCGCTTGCCACCAACGACCGTACCCGATCATGATCCCGCCCATCATAGCGTTCGAGCGCCGTCCCCCCGACACACCGGGCACACCGCGCCAACAAGGCTATACACCGGCAAAACGGACTTTCACCTGCACCAGATCGATGATCCGGTCGTCCACCGCGCTGCGCGCGTATACCCACAGTTCCCCGTTCGAAGTCGTCGGCGGGCGGTCGAACTGCATCGCCGTCGAGAAAGTGCCGTAGAGCGGCGCGCCGACCGACACCGTCAGCGGCTTCTCCTCGATCACATGCCGTCCGGACTCGTCAAGCAATTGATAGAGGATCGTCCCTTCAAACGCGCGGGCCGTACCTTCCAGCGCCTGTCCCGACGTGATGCTGATACCCGGCAGCGGCGCCGTGACCACGATGTTGCTCGACGATGGCAGCGGCACGATCAGCTCGAAGCCCTCGAACAGAAGCTCCGGCGAGAACCCCGGCCGCCCCTGATTGGCCCGGATCAGCTCGTTCATCGGCACGCCGAGCTCACGCGAGATGCGGTACAGGCTCTGCCCTTGCTCCACGCTGTAGATGAACGCCGGAACCGTCAGCGGCACATTGGCGATGATCACATTGGCGTCGAGGATCTGCGGGTTCAGCCCGACGAGCAGGTCCGGAGTCGCCGAGAACCGCTGCCCGATCTTGTACAGGCTGTCGCCCGGATTGATGATATAGGTGATCTTCCTCGGCTGACCGATCCCGGTCTCCGGAATCGTCAGCACCTGCCCGGGATAGATCATTCCCGGATCGGTGATCGGCGGATACAGCGCGTTCGACTGCTCGATCAGCTGCACCGTGCTGCCGAAGCGCCGGGCGATCGAATACAGCGTATCGCCAGGCCGTACGGTATAGATGATATGAACACCTTCACTCACGGGCATGCTCATTCACTCCTTATGAATCCCTCTATGACAGGATATACAGGTGAACCGGGAGAGGTGCCTATCAACGTCTCATACGGAAACAAAAAAAAGACGGACCACCCCGCCACATCTCTATCCATCATCCCGTTTCATCGTCAACATTCCAACGCGCGGTTCCCGCATGCCTTCCGCAACGAGTCCTGCGATCTTCCTCCTGACAGTCGAACTCCCGATGCCCATACGCATCGGGAGTTCGAAAGCGCCAGCCTGTGGCGCACAGACTATCGAACCAGCTCTCTGATCTTCGCGATCTGTTCCTCGGTGAGAGGAAGCACATCGCTGTTCTCCATGCTTGTCGAGGAATTCTCAAACAGCACCAGCTTCGTATCCTTCTGCGTCACCGTGTTGTGCCACAGGGTCGCAGGGATGTTGTACACCTTGTAAGGCTCCATCTTCACCGCATCTATCTCCAACCCGTTCGGGGTCTCGTTCGCATATACCAATGTGCATTCGCCAGCCAGCAAAACAAACAACTCATCCGTCAGATTGTGTCTTTCCAGGCAGTCAATGCCCGTGATATCGTTGGCAGGCTTCCAGTTTTTCAGTCCCACCATCCAGCTCTCATTCGCATAAACCTTGCCCATGCCCTCGCCATGAAATTCATAGCATTCAATCTTCATTGGTTTCTCCTCCTCCATGTTGTCCGAAATATCCAGGATGCAAAAGTCCGAATGTGATGTGGGTCCTCCGGCAGGCGTCCATTCGCCGCTTCATATCAAGAAGACCTTCTTGTGTCTGCCTGATCAACCCTTCACCGCGCCGGCCGTCATGCCTTCGATCAACCGCTTCTGCGCGAAGAAGAACATGATACAGATCGGGATGATATTGATGATGCCGCCCGCCGTGATCAGGTCCCATTGAACGCCGAGCTGTCCGACCAGCTTGTTCAGGAAGACCGGCGTCGTGCGAGTCGCTTCATTCGTGAACATCACGGCAAATGTATACTCGTTCCACGACTGAATGAAGATGTAGATCCCCGTGGCCACGATCGATGGCGTCAGGATCGGCAGGATCACCCGCAGGAACGCCTTGCGCCTGTTCGCGCCGTCGATCCACGCCGCTTCCTCCAGCGAATCCGGCAGATCCTTCAGATAGCCGGTCATCATCCATACCGAGAACGGAATGGTGAAGGTGGCATGAGCCAGAATGAGGGACATCGGATTGTACAACAGGCCCAGATTGCGCATCAGGGCATACAGCGGGATCAGAAGCAACACGTTAGGGAACATGTTGTTGGTCAGGAACATGATCATGAAAATTTTCTTGCCAGGGAATTTGTACCTCGTAAACGCATACGCCGCCAGGGTCGCCACACACAAGGTGACGCAAGTCGTAACGACGGCGACCAGGGTGCTGTTCAGCATCGGCTTCAGGAAGTTATATTCGAGGAACAGCTTCCGATAAGCGTCAAACACGACATTGTGCGGCCAATAGGTGACGGTTGCTCCGTACAGCTCCAACTCCGGCTTGATCGACGTGACGAACGTCCAATAGAACGGGAAGAGCAGGAACAGGAGCATGACGATCAATGGCAGGAACAGACCGAATATACGACCCAAGATCGATTGTCTCTCACTCATGCCCTTACTCCTCCTTGAACGTGCTCTTCACATATGGAATGGCGACAATGGCCAGCAGCAGCATCAGCACGATCGCCATCGCCGAAGAATACCCCAGGTCAAGTACATTGGCCTTGTTGAAGATGTACACGCTTAATGTTTGCGTCGAATAGGAAGGTCCGCCGCCGGTCATGCTGTAGATGATGTCGACCGAGTTGGCGACCCAGATGATTCTGAGCATCAGGGTGATCAGAATAACGTTCTTCAGCGATGGGATGGTGATGCGGAACAGCTTCTGCAGCTTGTTCGCCCCGTCGATGTCCGCCGCCTCGTACATATCGTGCGGAATCACCTGCAGCCCCGCCATGATCATGATGGCGAAGAACGGAATCCCTTGCCAGACGATGGTCACGATGATCGACGGGAAGGCCGTTGACAGCTGCGACAGGAACGGAATCTTCGCATCGATCAGGTGGAGCTTCATGAGCAGGTCATTCAGCACCCCATAGTTGCCGTCGTAGATCCATTTCCACATCAAACCGATCAGTACCCCCGGCGTTGCCCACGGGATCAGGCTGACTGCGCGGATCCCGCCGCGTCCCCTGAACTTCTGGTTAAGCAAGAGAGCCAGGATGAAGCCGAACAGGAACTGGAATCCGACACCGAACACGACCCAGAGGAAGGTGTTGCGGAGCGCTTTCCAGAACAGCGGATCGCGGATGATCTCGCTGTAGTTGCCGAGGCCAATGAATCCCATGTCCATGGGCCTTCTGAGGTCATGACTTTCAAAGCTCATCACGATGGCTTCGATTACCGGTACGAAGACGACCAGTGCAACAATGATCAATGCCGGTGAGATGAGCACATACGGCCATATGTTGAACTTGATGCGTCGGTAACCGCCAGCCTTGATCTTGTCTGTAGCGGGTACGATAGTCGGTCACTCCTCTCCAATGCAGACTCATGGCAGTCTCAAAACCTTGGGTCTGAAACTGCCATGAGCCTTTGCTGTTTACAAGATCACCCGTTTGACTGCGGACTATCTGTACAATCTTTCTTGCAGCGTTTTCATAACTTCTTCCGGAGTTTTCTCACCCAGCAGAGCGGCGGCGATGTTGTTCGGCCAGTCGGAGCTGATCCATTCCGTCGTCGTGCTGAGGATCGGCAGGATGCCCGCATAGTGCATGCTATCGATGGACGCCTTCATGAAGCGGTTGTCCTGGAAGTGATCCATCGCTTGCACGCGCTTGCTGACAGGCACGTTGCCCGTTGCGATGGTCCAGTCTTCCTGACCCTTGCCGGCTGCCAGATAAGCGACCCATTCGAAGGCTGCTTCCTTGTTCTTCGCCGATTCGAAGATGACGTTGTTGGTGTCACCCATGGACGTCCATTGGCCCACGCCGGCCGGGAACGGGAATGCCGATACGTCGTCGCCGAATACTTCAACCATGCCTTTGGAAGAACCGGTATGGTGGATCGTCATCGCTGTTCTGCCGGACTTGAAGTTGGCGATGATCTCGTTGAAGCCATCCGTCGGTGCGGTTGGAGGCGCATAGCCGTTCTTGAAGATGTTCACGAAGTCGATCATGCCCTGGATGGATGCTTCGCTGTCCAGCTCCGCGAAGCTGCCGCCTCTCGCATGGATGAAGCTGCCCCAAGGCTCCTGACCGCCGGTGGAACCTCTCATGCCGAAACCGTAGATATCCGTTACGCCGTCGCCATCCGTATCCATCGTGGTCTTCTCGATCGCTTCCAGGAATTCTTCATAGGTGGTCGGCACGCCGATGCCAGCCTTTTCGAAGATGGACGGTCTGTAGTAGACGTACAGGATCTGCGTGTTCCATGGCATGACGTACATCTTGTCAGAACCGCCAGCTTGTCTCATGACGTTGTAGAGGTTCTCGTCGATGTCATCCTTGAGCTCCCAGTTGTTCACGAAATCATCGAGGCTGGCCAGCAGGTTGTTCGCGGTGAACAGCGGTGTCGATGTCAGCTTGAACGCTGCCACATCCGGGCCGCCGCCGCTGATCTTGGCTGTGAACAGCTGCTCGCTGTATGCGCCGCCGTTCCACGGATATTCTTCACCGACGACCTTGATGCCCTTGCCGTTGGTTTCATTGAATTCCTTGATGATGTTCTGCATGACCTGCGAGTATTCGCTGTTGTCTGCCCAATACCAGTAAGTGATCGTCACTTCCTCCTGAGCGTCAGACGAGTTGGATCCGCTTCCACCCGAGGTCGAGGAATTGTTGGAACCGGAGCTGGAGCCCGTGTTCGACTTCGAATTCGAACCGGATCCGCATGCCGCGATTCCAAAACAGAGCATAACGACTGTCAAGATGATCAAGAATTTCTTCACTGTACCTTTCCCCCTGTCATGAATTTGTATATATGAAATCGCCTGGGGCGACTTCATCGAAGTTCATTCATGTCGTTCAGATACCCGGATACGAAAGTGAAGCTGATCATGCCATTTGGGATGTCTTGTCCGGCTGTCATGACTTCTTCATGGAGATCGCTTTCCTGGCTGCAGCCACGATATCCGAAGCGGCCAGTCCGTATTTCGTGAGCAGCGCTTCCGGCTCTCCGGACTCGCCGAAGGTATCCTTCGTGCCCACGCGAACGAGTGGGACCGGGATATTCTCGCTGAGCACTTCCGCTACAGCTCCGCCCAATCCGCCGATGATCGAATGCTCTTCGGCTGTTACGATGCAGCCTGTGGTCTGCGCCTCTCGGATGATCGTATCCGTATCGATCGGCTTGATCGTGTGCATGTTAATCACAGATGCCTTGATGCCTTCCTGTGCGAGCAGCTCGCTGGCCTGGATGGCCTTGTCCACCATGACGCCGGCAGCGATCAGCGTAACGTCGCTTCCGTCGCGAAGCTTCCTGGCCTTGCCGATCTCGAACGATCCGAAGCCCTGGGTGTGCACCGGCACCGGCGTTCTGCCCAGTCTCAGGTAGACCGGTCCGTATACTTCGGCAGCTGCCTTGGTGGCTTCATAGGCTTCCTCCGCATCGGCCGGCACGATGACCGTCATATTCGGCATCACGCGCATCGATGCGATGTCTTCCAGCGCCTGGTGGCTCGCGCCGTCCTCGCCGCATGTCAGTCCGCCGTGGCTGACCGCGATCTTGACGTTGGCGTTGTTGTAGCAGGCTGCGAGACGGATCTGCTCATTGGCGCGCTGTGCAGCGAAGACCGCATAGGTGGTGGCGAACGGGATGAAGCCGGTCAACGCCAGACCTGCCGCTGTGCCGATCAGATCCTGCTCGGCGATGCCGATCTGAAAATATCGTTGCGGATACTTCTCGGCGAAGTAATGGACGCGGATCGACTCAGCCAGATCGGCACAGAGCGCCACGACCTTCTCATTGGTTTCGCCCAGCTCCAGTAGTGCTCTTCCAAACCCATCACGACCGCTTAATTGCATAGATTTCATCTCCATTTCTTTGTTGTTCCTGATTGATATCTCTCTATGAACAGTTGCCTGGATTCAAGGAATCAGAGGAATCAGAATACGAGATCCTCGCCGAAGCTGCTTGGTCCGATCTCCTGCAGAGCGACTTCCGCCTCTTCCAGAGAAGGCGCCTTGCCATGCCATACCGGCTTGTGCTCCATGTAGGACACGCCCTTGCCGATGACAGTGCGCGCGATGATGACCGTCGGCGCATTGTCGAACTGCTCGAACAGGTCGAATGCCGCGCGGATCTGGTGCAGATTGTGTCCGTCGATCTCCAGCGTGTTCCAGCCGAAGGCCTTGAACTTGTCTGCGATCGGCTCGATGTTCATGACATCCTTGACCCGTCCGTCGATCTGGATATCGTTCCAGCTGATGATCAGGCACAGCTCATGCAGCTTGTAATGACCGGCTGTCATGACCGCTTCCCAGATCTGCCCTTCCTGAATCTCGCCGTCGCCGACGAAGCAGTAGACCTTGGCGTTGATGTTCTTCAGGCGGTTCCCCAGCACCATGCCGTTGGCGATCGACAGGCCTTGTCCAAGCGGTCCCGAGGAGGTCTCGACTCCCGGCAGGTCCTTTCTTGACGGGTGGCCCTGGAGCCTCGAGTTGATCTTTCTAAGTGTTTTCAACTCCTCGATCGGGAAGTAACCGCTTCTCGCCAGCGCCGAATAGAGCGCCGCGCAGATATGGCCGTTGCTCAGCACGAAACGGTCGCGATCTTCCTTGTCAGGATTCTTCGGGTCGTGGTTCATGCGGCTGAAGTAGAGCTCCGCGATAATATCCGCCGCTCCGATCGCGCCTCCCGGATGCCCGGTGTTGTGTGAAGTGAGCTGGATGACATCTCTTTTGATCCGTGTGGATATCTCTTTAATCTCGTTGATACTTTTCAAGTAGGTTCCCTCCCTCGATGTTGGCAAACATCGCTGTTGATGGTGAAATGTCAAAATCTTCAGAAGATTGTGAAAATTATTCCAGCGACCATCCGCGATGCGGAAGCATGGCTGATGACAGCGCTTACCGGATGGTCTTGAAAGAACCTGCTGCGATCTCAGGAACCTGCATCGCACCAGCTTCAGTCCATTGATGTTCATCTAGCTGTCCAGGTTGACAATGAGCCGCCGTCTGACGTCTTCAAACTGCAATTCCACCAATTTCTCTGCCTCTTCGATATTCTTCGTCAGTATCGCCTGGTAGAGATCCCTGTGAAGCTCGGCGCTTTTCAGCAGGTAGTCGGATCTTTGCAGATGAGTCATCTGCTCGAACAGTTCCCAGAAGGCTCGGAGCAGCTGATCCAGCACCATGTTGTTGATCCTCGAGTAGATCGTTCTGTGGAACATCTGGTCCTCTTCGGTGAAGATTTCATTTCTTTCCGCCTTCGCGATCATGCGATCGACCAGATCCCGCATCACCATCAGATCCTCCAGCCTGAGGGTCTCGATGGCGTGAGAGATGAATCCTCTCTCGAGCACGAACCTTACATCAAGAAGCTCCAGCAGTGACTTCGGCCGAGCCCTTAACAGGATGTTCCAACCCCCGGTGATCGTGTAACTGATGTCCGGAAGTTGCACTTCTCTGCCCTTGCCCTGCGTGGTGACAAAGATACCGCTTTCCTCGAAGCCCGCGAGCAATTCCCGCAGACCTGAACGACTGACCCCGAGACGCTCCACCAGTTCCTTCTCGCTTGGCAAGCTGCTGTTCGTCGTCAAACACTCCACGATGATCTCTATGATTTGCTGTTTGAGCTCGTCCTTTTCGCTCGACCCATTCATGCGACCGACCTCCCTTCTCACGTCATCTCCTTTTTGTGGGTGTATGATAAGCTGTCACTTGTCATACAATATGCCATCTTGTCGTACCAGATTGAAATTTGTATGATAAGTGGTCTAACTTGTCATACAACTTATGTTGTTGTACAAATCATAACACTTGTCTGACAAGTCGTCAATAGAAAATTTGGTTTATTTGTCGAGTGGCGCGAATAAAGAATTGTCCGGTGGCTATTTGAATGGTTGCGCTTGCAGGATGTTTGATGCGAGCAGACGCTGCTCTTGCGGAGCCAGGCGTCCAGATCAGGATTCGCTGTTATTCGGAGGTCGGTCAGGATCTTGGCACCTGGCGCTCGTGAGGCCATAGGCCCACTTTCTCTGACACAGACGATTATAATTCCATTCCGCAAATGAATCATATACAATAATGTTGGCAACACTACATATCTCAGGAGGGAAGCAGGAATGAAATACAGAAGATTGGGCGGAAGCGGCCTGAAGGTCAGTGAGATCAGCCTGGGCAGTTGGCTTACATACGGCGGTTATGTGGAACGGGAAAATGCGGAGAAGTCGATTCGGACCGCATATGATCTGGGCATCAACTTCTTCGATACGGCTAACGTGTATGAGAGAGGCGCAGCGGAAGAGCTGGTTGGCAAGGTGCTGCGGGATTATCCGCGCGAATCCTATGTGCTCGCCACCAAGGCGTTCTGGCCGATGGGGGACGGACCGAATGATCGCGGCCTGTCGCGCAAGCATATCATGGAGCAGGTGCACGCCAGCCTGAAGCGTCTCGGCCATGACTATATCGATATTTTCTATTGCCACCGATACGATCCGGAGACACCGCTCTATGAAACGTTGCGCGCGATCGACGACCTGATCCGCCAAGGCAAGGTGCTCTACGCCGGCGTCAGCGAATGGCAAGCCTCGCAGATCGCGGAGGCGGTTGGCCTCGCAGATCGTTACCTGCTGGATCGGATCGTCGTCAACCAGCCGGTGTACAACATGTTCAACCGCTACATCGAGAAGGAAGTCATCCCGGTCTGCGAGCGCAACGGCATCGGGCAGGTCGTGTTCTCTCCGCTGGCACAGGGGCTGCTGACCGGCAAGTACACGTCCGTGAACGATATCCCGGCGGATAGCCGCGCCGCCAAGCTCGACTGGATGCGCAAGGGGATCACGGAAGAGAAGATCGCCAAGGTGAAGCAGCTTGAGGGGATCGCCGCCGAGCTCGGCATCTCGGTCGGCAACCTGGCGCTCGCCTGGATCCTGCGCCAGAGCAATGTGGCCAGCGCGCTCGTCGGCGCGAGCCGTCCGGAGCAGGTGGAGGAGAACGCCAAGGCTTCCGGCATCGAGCTGAGCGAGGAAGTGCTGATCAAGATCGAGGAGATCCTGCAGTAACAATGACGAAGGCTGTGATCCTGCCTGTGCAGGGGTCACAGCCTTTTTTCGCTGCCATGATTCTTTTGTCAGTCGGGCGCTGCTTGTCAATCTCCGCCGCCACCGTCTCCTCCACCGTCGCCGCCGCTTCCTCCGTCGAACCAGCTATCTCACGGTGCCACGATTCTTCACTCCGCCGGGCGCTTCCTGTCAATCTCCTCCGCCACCGTCTCCTCCACCGTCGCCGCCTGTCAACGCCGGAATTCATTTGACCCACTGGCGCCGGAATAAAATTGACCCACCTGTGTGCCTGGTGTCGAATAAAT
>CALGAO010000145.1 GCA_937957685.1 uncultured Paenibacillaceae bacterium | reverse complement strand
ACGGGCAACCAGTTCGCCAGCGGCGACAAGCCGAATCTGCGCTTCCCCGGCCTGCAGGAGAAGATCCTGGAGATCGCCTGTGAGAGCGGCAAGCCGGTCATCCTGCTGGTACTTGCGGGCAGCGCGATGGATCTCAGCTGGGCGGACGAGCATGTCCCGGCGATCATGCAATGCTGGTATCCGGGCGCGCAAGGCGGCCGGGCGATCGCCGAGGTGCTGTTCGGCGAATATGCGCCGCAAGGCAAGCTGCCGGTGACCTTCTACCGTTCGACCGAGGAACTGCCGGATTTCACGGACTATTCGATGAAGGGCCGCACTTACCGGTACATGACGCAGGAGGCGCTGTATCCGTTCGGGTACGGGTTGTCCTACACGGACTTCACGCTGTCGAACGTGAAGGCGAGCACCGATCGGGTGACGGAGGCCGGCGTGCAGATCACCGCGACGATCCGCAACAACGGCCCGATGGCCGGCGGCGAGACGGTGCAGGTATACGTGAAGGTGGAGCGGGAAGGCACGCCGAATCCGCAGCTGAAGGCGCTGACGAAGGTGCAGCTGGCGCCGCAGGAGGAGCGGGAAGTGACGCTGCATCTGCCGCTGGATGCGTTCGGCCTCTACGACGAGGAAGCGGTCAAGCGCGTATACGCTGGCCAGTTCTCCGTCTACGTCGGCACTTCGCAGCCGGACAGCCGCAGCCGCAAGCTGACGGGCAAGGAGCCGGTGAAGCTGACGCTTCAGGCGGACAGCGAGATCGTGTTGAGTTAAGTGGACTGATCGCATGAGGGGTGTACAGGCTTCAGTGAGCGAGCTGACGGTCTGACATCCCTTTTTTGACATGGCGAGGGCAGAGAATGGTCTTGGAAGCAGCGTTGAGGTGAAGCAATGATGGGTTGGGAAGCCGCATTGGAACGTTTTCTGAAGGATTGGAAGGATCGGGATGAGGTGTCTGGAGTCCTGGTATGCGGAAGCTATGTAACAGGATGGCCTTCGAAGCGGTCGGACATCGATGTTCACATTATCCTTAGGGAGGATTGTGACTGGCGGGAGCGGGGCAACCGGGTGGTGGATGGTTATCTGATCGAGTATTTCGTGAACCCGCCGCAGCAGATCCGGAGCTATTTCCGGGAAGATCATCAGGACCGCAGGCCGATGTCCATGGTGCAATTTCTGACAGGCAGAATATATGTGGATAAGTCCGGGATCGTGAAAGGGTTGATCGAAGAGGCGCGGGAGTGGAAGGACAAGCCGTATGCCGCTTTGCCTGAACCGGTCCTTGAACTGAAGAAATACGGACTGTGGGATGCTCTGGACAATCTGTTGGACTGCCATGAAAATGGCAGAGTGGATTTCCGGTTCGTGTATGATCAATCGCTGCTGCTTCTGTACCGTGAATACTGTTCCATGCTCTGCGTGGAGGAGGTCCCCTATTATCAGTTGCTCAGCTATTTTACAGAACCGCGATATCTGGTGAAGTATCTGAAGGCTCCTTTCCCTGACCGCGAGTTTGCGGAGCTGTTCGTGGCCGCCATGAAGGCCGAGGATCGGGAGGAGCAGTTGAAGATCTATCAGGAGCTGACCGGGCATGTGATGAGCCGAAGCGGCGGCTTCACGATCGATGGCTGGAAGCTGCGAAGCCCGTTGGTCATTCATCACGTCCAATGACAATATCATGGCCATTCGAATCTGTCAGAAGCGCGGGTTCGACATGGTCCGGGTTCATCGGGATGCGATCACCGAGGCGAGGAAATGAAATCCGTTCATCCCCTTGATCGGTCATGGTGGCATATGGCATTCCCGTCAGGCATGAGGTCGAGTTTGAATGGATGGGAGGAGTGCGATGAAGCGAATCTATCTGGTCAGACATTGCCAGGCCTCTGGCCAGGAGTCTGAAGCGCCGCTGACAGCAGAAGGGGAGCGCCAGGCCGATGAACTCGCCGAATTTATGAGGGACAGGCAGATTGAGCGCATCGTATCCAGCCCTTATGTGCGGGCGATGCAATCGGTGAAGCCCCTGAGCGAGAGGTTGGGCCTGGAGATCCATATCGATGATCGTCTGCGGGAACGGGTGCTGAGTACCAGCATGCTGGATGATTGGCTGAAGAGATATGAAGAAACGTTTCTCGATGACGATCTGAAGTTTCCGGGTGGGGAGTCATCCGCGGAGGCGACCGGAAGAGGCCTTGCAGTGATCGAGGAGGCAACGGCCAGGCCGGAGCATGCCTGTCTGATCGTGACGCACGGCGGGCTGCTCTCCTTGATCATCAGGCACTACAACCGCGAGTTCGGGTTCGAGGATTGGAGGCGGCTGACCAATCCCGACGTATATGAATTGCAGATCCATGCGCGCGAAGCGGTAATCAGGCGCATCTGGACGTAAAACGCGATTATTACGCAATACACAGTTGTCAATCGGTCAATGAACGAAGGGATAGGCGAAAGGCCTATCCCTTCTTCCATATGCGGTATGCCTGCCCATGATTGGCTCGGCTCATGTATTCGGACTGTCAACCGGGGGGGCGAAGCCGGATTCCCTGCCCTCCGATCTCCTGTTCCCGCCAGGTTCGGCAGCCAACGAAAAAAGGCACAGCCCCAGAACCGAGATTCGCTCCGAGGTTGTACCTTGTCGGTAACATGGCCTTCAAGTTGACTTACCTGAATCATGGCATGGAAAAAATGGATAATCAATTGCCGAACATATGTTTTGTTTGATATGATGGGAGAGAACGATTAGACTTGTTTCTGGAAGGGAAACGAGCCATAGATCGGCAACAGATTCGGACAGGCGCCGCATCGCCCTGCGAGGCAGGCGGCCCTGGGGAAAGCAGGTGTTAGGACATGCGCGAGGACATTCGCGATTGGCGTCACGTGTTCAAGCTGGACCCGGACAAGACGATCTCGGACGAGCATCTGGAGCTGCTGTGCAACTCCGGCACGGATGCGATCATGGTCGGCGGCTCCAGCGGCGTGACGTTTGACAATACGATCGATTTGCTGTCACGGGTGAGGCGGTATGCGGTACCTTGTGTCAGCGAGATTTCCAATCTGGAGGCGGTGGTGCCGGGCTTTGATCTGTATTTCATCCCGGTCGTCCTGAACTCCAGGCAGGGGCAGTGGATCACGGGCCGGCATCGTGAGGCGCTGAAGCAATTCGGCAAGATGCTGCCGTGGGATTCGCTGGTGCCCGAGGGATATGTGATCCTGAACCCGGATTCGACGGTGGCGAGACTGACACATGCCGATGCCGTTCTGGGCAGGCAGGACGTGATCGCCTGCGCGAACCTGACGGAGAAGCTGTTCCGCTTGCCCGTCTGTTACATCGAATACAGCGGCACATTCGGCGATATGGATCTGGTGCGCCAGGTGAGAGACAACCTGGAGGAGACGCAGCTGTTCTACGGTGGGGGCATCAATTCGGCCGACAGGGCCAGACAGGCGCTGGATGCGGCGGATACGATCATCGTCGGTAACGTCATCTATGAGGATATCGAGCAAGCGCTCAGCACTCTCGTGCACAGATAGGGGCATATCACACGGACTGATGAATATCATCCGATACGTATGGATAAGAATCAAAAGGAGTTAACCCATGAACCAACCGGTAGATATACATGAGGCGATTCAGAGACTGAACGACAGACAGCGGGAGGCCGTGCAGACGACGGAAGGCCCGCTGCTCATCGTTGCGGGGGCAGGCAGCGGCAAGACGCGGGTGCTGACGCACCGCATCGCCTATCTGATCGCCACCCGCAAGGCGCCGCCATGGGCGATCCTGGCCATCACCTTCACCAACAAGGCGGCCAGGGAGATGCAGGAGCGCGTCTCCAGTCTGGTCGGAGCCGAAGGCCGAGATATCTGGGTGTCGACGTTTCACAGCATGTGCGTTCGCATCCTGCGCAAGGATATCGAGAGGATCGGCTACAAGTCGAGCTTCACCATCCTCGACTCCGACGACCAGCTGTCGGTCATCCGCGGCTGTCTGAAGGATCTGAATCTCGACCCGAAACGCCATGAGCCGCGGGCGATCCTGTCGATGATCAGCAGCGCGAAGAACGAGCTGCTGGACGCGGAGCAGTATGCGGCCAGGGCCGGCCAGGATCCGACGAAGAAGGTCGCGGCGCAGGTGTATGAGCTGTACGAGCGGAAGCTTCGCAGCAATCATGCGCTGGACTTCGATGACCTGATCATGAAGACGATCCAGCTGTTCAGGCAGGTGCCGGATGTGCTGGATTTCTATCAGAAGAAGTTCCGCTACATCCACGTCGACGAGTATCAGGATACGAACCACGCCCAGTACATGCTGTGCCGCCAGCTGGCAGCCGCCCATCGCAACCTGTGCGTGGTCGGCGACAGCGACCAGTCGATCTACCGTTGGCGCGGCGCGGACATTTCCAATATCCTCAATTTCGAGCATGATTACCCGGACGCGACGACGATCCTGCTCGAACAGAATTACCGCTCGACCGGCTACATCCTGCAGGCGGCCAACAGTGTGATCGGCAACAACAAGGGACGCAAGGCGAAGAATCTGTGGACGGACAAGGGCGACGGCGAGAAGATCAAGATCTACTACGCGGATTCGGAGGATGCGGAAGGCTATTATATCGTCAGCGAGATCCAGCGGCATCTGAAGGATGGACGCTCGTACCGCGACCATGCGATCCTGTATCGCACCAACGCCCAGTCCCGCGTCATCGAAGAAATCTTCCTCAAGTCGAACATTCCGTACCAGATCGTCGGCGGCATCCGGTTCTACGAGCGCAAGGAGATCAAGGACCTGCTCGCCTACCTGCGCCTCGTCTCCAACCCGGATGACGACATCAGCTTCCTGCGCATCGTCAATGAGCCGAAGCGCGGCATCGGCGCGGCCAGCCTGGACAAGCTGGCGGAGTATGCGGCGCGCCGCGGCCAGTCGATCTTCGCCAGCCTGGATGAGCTGGATGCGATCGAGATCGGCGCGAAGCAGAAGCATGCGCTGCATGATTTCAAGCAGCTGATCGACAATCTGGGCCAGATGTCGCAGTATGTCTCCGTCACCGAGCTGACGGAGAAGCTGCTCGAGATGTCCGGTTACCGCGCCCAGCTTGTGCAGGAGGATACGCTGGAATCCCGCTCGCGCGTGGAGAACATCGACGAGTTCCTGTCCGTGACGCAGGATTTTGAGGAGAAGAACGAGGACAAGTCGCTTCTCGCCTTCCTCACTGATCTGGCGCTGATCGCGGATATTGACGCGCTCGCCGATGACGAGGCGGAAGACCCGATGGACAAGGTGACCCTGATGACGATGCACAGCGCGAAGGGGCTGGAGTTCCCGTACGTCTTCGTCGTCGGCATGGAGGAAGGCGTCTTCCCGCACAGCCGGGCGCTGACCGATCCGGAGGAGCTGGAGGAGGAACGCCGGCTCGCCTATGTGGCGATCACGCGGGCTGAGGAGGAGCTGGTGCTGTCCTGCGCCCAGACCCGCACTCTGTTTGGACGCACGAACCGCAATCTGCCCTCTCGCTTCCTGAAGGAGATCCCGGAGGAAGTGACGGAGGTGATCGGCGGATATGCCGCTCGCGGCGGCTTCGGGGGAAGCCGGTACGATGCCTATGAGCGGGACTTCGGCTTCGATGATGAGCCGCCGTACAGCGGGTACAAGCGATATACGGGCGACAGCGGCTCATTCGGCGGCGGATACGGATATGGCAACAGCACTGGAGGCCGCTACCCCTCCCCAGCGGATACAAGCCGTCGGCCGATCGTCGGGGGGGCGGCCGGATTCCGTGCGAGCAGCCAGACTCCGGCAGGCGGTCAGGCTGGCGCGTCGGCAGCCGGCTCGGTTGAATGGAAGACAGGCGACAAGGTGTCTCACAACAAATGGGGCATCGGTACGGTGGTTGCCGTACGGGGAAGCGGGGACGACCAGGAGCTGCAGATCGCGTTCCCGGCGCCGACCGGCATCAAGAAGCTGCTGGCGAAGTTCGCCCCGATCACGAAAGCTTGAAGATCGCATGATCATATGGGAGGTGCTGTCCGCATGGAAGTGAAAGAGCGAATCGAACAGCTCAGGGATCTGATCCGGTATCACAATGAGAGGTACTATGATCAGGATGAGCCGGAAATATCGGACTACGAGTATGACGCGATGATGAATGAGCTGAAGGCTCTCGAAGCCGAACATCCGGAGTTCGTCACGCCGGATTCGCCCACCCAGAAGGTGGGGGGGACGGTCAAGCGCGAGCTCAGGAAGGTCAGGCATGATGTGCCGGTCATCAGCCTTCAGGACCAGTTCACCAGGGAAGAAGTGTATGCCTTCGTGGAGAAGGTCAAGGCTCAGGTGCCGGATTCCAGATTCGTCGTTGAGATGAAGATCGACGGCTTGACGGTCATGTTGAGATACCGGGAGGGCAGGCTGGTCGAGGGCATCACCCGGGGCAACGGCGAGGAAGGCGAGTCGGTGTACGAGAATCTGCTGGTGATGGACGCGGTGCCGAAGCAGCTCCCGATCGACCTGCCTTACCTGGAAGTGCGCGGCGAAGTGTACATGTCCAATGAAACCTTCGAGATGATCATGCAGAAGCAGCAGGTCAGCGGCGGCAAGGTGTACAAGACGGCAAGGAATCTGGCCGCGGGAACGTTGAGGCAGCTGGACCCGAGGATCGTCAAGGAGCGGAAGCTGGACCTGTTCGTGTTCAATCTGGAGATCGCGGAAGGCAGGACGTTCACCTCCCATGCGGAGACGCTGGAGTGGCTGCAATCGATCGGTTTCCCGGTCATCCCGGACTTCAAGGTCTGCTCAACCGCCGATGAGGTCTGGCAATGCATCGTGGACATCGGGCAGAGAAGGGGCGACCTGCCCTTCGGCATCGATGGCGCCGTGGTGAAGGTGGACAACCTGGAGGACAGGAGGGTGCTCGGCAGCACGAGCAAGGTGCCGCGTTGGGCGATCGCCTTCAAGTATCCGCCGGAGCAGAAGGAGACGGTGATCGAGGACATCCGGGTACAGGTGGGCCGCACAGGCAGGCTGACACCGCTGGCGATCCTGAAGCCGGTGAAGCTGGCGGGCACCACGGTATCCAAGGCTACCCTGCACAACCAGGACTACATCGACGCGAAGGATATCCGGATCGGCGACACGGTGGTCATCCAGAAGGCAGGGGACATCATCCCGGAGGTCCTGCGCAGCATTCCGGAGAAAAGACCGCCCGATGCCGTCCGATATACCCTGCCCGACCGCTGCCCGATCTGCGGCTCGCCGACGGTGCGGGATGAGAACGGTGCGGACATCCGCTGCAGCGGTGATGAATGCTATGCCCAGTCGATCAGGGGGATCATCTACTTCGCCTCGAAGGATGCGATGAACATCGAAGGGCTCGGCCCGAGCTCCGTTGAGGCGCTGATGACCGAGGGTTATATCAAGGACATCGCCGATATCTATCGTCTCAAGGAATATCGCGAGGAGCTGATCGAGAAGGGGATCGTGGGCCGGGAGAAATCGGTCGACAACCTGTTGAATGCGATCGAGAGGTCCAAGGACAACGATCTGGACCAGCTCATCACCGGGTTCGGCATCAAAAACGTCGGCAAGCAGACGGCCAGAGTGCTCGCCTCCAACTTCGCTGACATCGACGAGATCAGCCATGCCAGTTTCGAGCAACTGCTGATGCTGCCGGATTTCGGGGAGACGGTGGCGAGCAGCGTGATCAACTTCTTCAGGCAGGACAGCACGAAGGCTTTGATCGAGAGATTGAAGCAGGCCGGTGTCAATACGAAGGCCAAGCAGTCTGAGACCGGTGGAGACGACAGGTTCGCCGGCAAGACCTTCGTCATCACGGGAACCCTGCCGACAATGAAGCGGGACGAGGCCACCCGTCTGATCCAGATGCACGGCGGCAAGGTGTCGGGCAGCGTCTCCAGGAAGACGTCCTATGTTCTGGCCGGAGAAGAGGCCGGCAGCAAGCTGACGAAGGCACAGGAACTGGGCGTTCCGATCATCAGTGAAGAGGACCTGCTGGAGATGCTGAAGTGATCAGATCAGGCTGAATACGGATTGCACCAAGCAAGTGATGCCATGATGCTTCAGCTTTCATGGCATCATTTGCTTTCAGGATGAATGGCGATGTTTTCGGATAAGGACGCTGCAGGAGGAGTTATGAAAGGATTTTTGCATGGTATTCGACGACCGGAGAAGGTCTCGTTGGCCAGGGGAGTGCTGTCATCGTCTCTCCTGTTGGTCGCGGGCGTGCTGATGGGCATCGTCTCGAAGGTTCTGGACAGCATACCCGGCAATCAGCTGCCTTATTTTCTTGAGGTGCTGGATCTCAGGAATTTTTTCTCCCGACTGGGAGTCTGGATGTTCCTCGGTGTGCTGATCACCGTGCGAAGCAAATCTCCTTTCTTAGCGGCGATTCATGTCTTCCTGTTCCTGACGGGCATGGTGGGAAGCTATTACTGGTATACGGCTCATGTGTTGGGCTTCTTCCCCAGGTCGTACATGATGGTCTGGGTGGGGATGACGATCGTCTCCCCTGTGCTGGGATTTGTATGCTGGTATGCGAAAGGAAAGGGCGCCGCAGGGCTATGGATCTCGTCCATCATCGTGATGCTCCTGGCCAGGCAGGCTTTTTCATTCGGATGGTGGTATTTTGAGATTCGATACGTCCTGGAATTGATCCTCTGGATCGCGGCGATCATAATCCTGTATCGATCCCCCGGGCAGACCGCGGGCATGATCGCGATCGGCATGGTGCTTTTCATGCTGACGGCGCATGTGTATATCCCTTGGGAGAGATCGTAATTGTATGGGCAAAATATCGGGACGATGATGTTTCAGGTTGCATATCTTGTCCGATGCTGGTCTGGTCAGTAGCCATAAGGTCGGTCGGGAGACCCGGTACAGATTACATCCAGAGCCGCTGGACGAACTGAAACAATGGCTGAGAATGTCAAGTTGAGAATTGTGGTGACGGCATTTTTGTGCAGGATCAGGATCAGGCTCTGGAATTTTATACGAAGAAGCTGGGGGTTGTCGTGAAGCATGTCGTCCCTTCTGGCCCGTACAGCTGGATCGCGCCGGTGTCTCCGGAGGATCCGGAAGGCACGGAGCTGCTGCCGGAGCCGAATGAGCATCCTGCCGCCAGGGAGTATCAGGAGAAGCTGGTGGCTGACGGCATCCCGGCGACGATGTTTGGCGTTGCCGACACGCAGGCGGAATATCAACGTTTGGCGGAACTCGGTGTGAGGTTTACGATGGAGCCGACGAAGATGGGAGAGCATACGATCGCTGTTCTCGACGATACATGCGGCAACCTGATACAGATCATTGATTATAAGAAGTAGCAGGAAGAGATGGAGCGCTGATCGCCTGGTCGAACGGGGGTAATGTGCTCTTTTTTTTGCGTGGATGAGTCAAGTTTTGGTCGTCGCCAAGGATTTGACCGATGAATGGCGGGTTCCGGTTTCGTCTATAGATGAAGAAGGACAAATCTTGATGATTGGAGAGTGTATGGACATGGCCCTGAGATCGACACATATCTTTGTGAACCTGCATGTGCAGGACGTGGAACGTTCGATAGCGTTTTTCACGGAGCTTGGCTTTGAGTTCGACATGCAGTTTACGGACAAGGACAAGGCAGCCTGCCTCATCATCGGCGAGAATATGTACGCGATGCTGCTGAAGGAGGAATTCTTCAAGACGTTTACGAAGCGGGAGATCGTCGATACGGAGCAGTATGCCCAGCTGACCGTCGGGCTGGCGGCTGAAAGCAGGGAGAAGGTGAATGAAATCGTCAACAAGGCGGTTGAAGCGGGCGGGAAGTTGTATACCGATCCGATGGATCACGGGTTCATGTATCAGTGGGGATTCCAGGATCCGGACGGCCATATCTGGGAGATCGCGTATATGGATATGAGCGCACTGCCAGGTCAGCAACAGGCTTAAGACAGGGAGAACGAAGCGCGTCGGGCCGCCATCGGGATGATGGCGGCTTCTTGCGCATGGTGCTTCGAATGGCGAGGGGGCGGGAGCTGTATGTCGTTCCTTCAAGGCGAGGTTGCTCTACGGGCGATCCTCCGTTGGTTGGTCAGTCATATGCGATATGATCTATGTGTTGCGGGCTGGGGAAAAAACTGATGCTGCGGTCCGATCGCGCGAGCATGCCTGGAAGGGATGACTCCACTGTTCCATATTGGATAAAAAACGACATTACAGGACATATCTATGACTTGCATCGTGTCGTCGGTCTGTGATAAATTATTCATTGTCGCTGCTGCGACGTCGGCAAGAAACGCCGGCGCGACTGGCGCGAGGCCATGTACGGCTAGCACGATGGATCGGTCCGGACGGCTCGTTGGGACGGGTTCACTGGTGAGATGATGTCGGAATTGGTCGAAGTGCCCGAGCAACGGTTGGAAATTAAAAACAGTTGCATTCGGCAGCGAAAGCTGATAATATTAATCACTGTCGCCGCTGATTGGACGATCTGAGACATCGGAGATCGGCAGTGAGCAAGTGAGATGGAAGCTCCTTGAAAACTGAACAAAAATCATTCATGCCGGTGCGGCAGCATCCTGATGGATGCTGAAGCGTCAATGACTGAACAATGAATGAGCTTCAATCAGCTCACGTATATATTGGGTCTAAAGGACAGCGGAACTTCGAC
>CALGAO010000144.1 GCA_937957685.1 uncultured Paenibacillaceae bacterium | reverse complement strand
GTTTGTGTTGATCTGGTTCTGGAAGAAGATCAGCTGGTTCGTGTTGGACTGGGTCAGCTCGGTGGCTAGCACATGGGTGCTTGTCCTGTTGGAATAGAAGTAAAGCACCACGATCGGGATCAGCAGGATCACGTTCAGGAGGACCAGTTTTCTGAACAAATTATACCTGGGCATTCGGGCAGCATCCCCTTGTCTTCTGCATCTGCGCATTCTGTTCCCAGCTGTTCAAATCGTATATGTCTTGCATGAGTTTGAATCTATTATATTTATTATAAATCACAGAATATGGCACGATTGAAATATATCTGCACTTTTTATAGCTTTTTTGCGGAAGACCAGCCGCATCTCCTGACCGGTCTACCTTTCACATATGCCGGCACGCTCCTCATGAAAAAATCTCCTTTGTGAAAAGGCATCGATACCCATCGACCTCGTCACAAAGGAGATTGAATATGGGAGACAGATCATTCACGTAAATGTTAATCGCCGGGTGGTCAGAGCGAACGTTCACAGATGCACGAGCAGACCCGTAACCTGCTGGGCGTACCAACGAATGAGGAAGTCGTTCGGGTGGTTGATATTATTGCCGGTCAGGTCCTGATAACTTTTGCGCAAGAGCAGCTGTTCATGAACGGAGGACATATCGGCCATCGCCACGCCGGCACCGGTCAAGCAGCGAAGCACTTCCCGGTATTCCTTCTGACAGCCGGCAAACATCGACTCCGGATTCGCCAGCATCGGAGACACAAGTATGAACTCCGCCTGCGGGTTCAACTCGCGGACGTCATCCATCATTGCCCGGATATTCGACTGGAATGCGTCAGGAGTCAGCCGTTTGGTACCGTCGTTCATGCCGAAGGCCAAGATGACCAGATCAGGCCGATGTTCGGAGACGAGGCGCCGTACATTGCTCACGCCCCACTCGGTATCTTGTCCTGAGAGCGCATGATTGCTGAACTGTATCGGCGTGCGGTATATCCATCTAAGCGTTTCCGCCACCAGTTCACCCCAACTTGGCATGTGAGGCTCGACCGGATGTTGTCTTGAGGCAAATCCATATAATCTATCCTCATGGTGGAATCCCTGACAGACATGATGGCCGCAGGCTCAAAAAGCAAACCTGCTTCCGGCGAACCCGTTGAATCGGCCACCATCAGCACGGATTCGTCATAAATGATGTCCGACTGCCACAGCGGTGTCATCCACCGTTGCAATTGTTCGGCAGCAATCACCAATCAACCCTCCGCATGCTGTCACCTTAATTGAGCAGATCTTTCTCTTTGAAAATGCCCCACACAAACGCTTTTTCCACATGACCCTTGATAATGTTCCCCTGTTCGTCCGTTTCCAGCAGCTTGGCCATGTATTCGTTCCAGCGCTGATTCGCTTCCGATCTTTCGTACAGATCGTAGCACTCCTGACTCGGAGCGACCTGGTACAAGAACAGAGTAGGCTCCTGATAGTAGATGATCATATGCAGATTGTATTGGTTCAGGATCTCTACCACTTCGGGCCAAAGCTCGTCGTGAGCTTTTTTGTACTCCTCATAGCAGCCTTTGCGAACCGTCAACGTATATGCGCGTTCAACCATTGCTTATCCTCCATAATTATTCATTGTGATCAGTTAACAAGTGATCTGCCGATGTTGCTGGCATCATGGCCTCCTGACTTTCCGCTATGATCACATTGACCTTTCTTCTCCGCAGACCGTCCAGTATTTCGGGAGATGCTTTATCGTCGGTGATGACATGGTCGATATCATCCCAACTGGCCACCTGGGTCAGATGCTGCACCTGGAACTTGCTGTGATCACACAAAATGTAAGTCTCGTCGGCAATTGAAATCATCTTTTGCTTGATGATTGCCTGCATTTCATTTGATTCGCTGATTCCGCTTTCGATGTACGCTCCCTTGCTGGATATAAACGCTTTGTCGACATGATAATTGAGCAGCGACCGCTCCGCCAACGGTCCGATAAAGGACATGGAACGGTTGGTCAAAATGCCTCCCGTGGCGATGACCTGAATCTTCTCCTTGGCATTCAGCTCAACAATCACCTTGACCGAATTGGTGATCACGGTTATCGGAATATCCGGCACAAGTTTGGCCATGTACCACGCGGTAGAGCTTGCATCAAGCACGATGCGATCATGCGGGTTGATGTGTTGGACGGCTTCCCTGGCGATCCTTCGACCGATGAGTACATCATCGTCAGTGATTTTCTGAAAATGATCGAAATTTATGCAGCTACCATCATCGAATGGTGCGGAGCGGAAAAAGCGTAAACAATTTCGCGCATCAACGGCAGAAATGGAAAATAGATCATAGATATGGATCAAATCAAAACCCAGGAATGCTGGTATACCAGCATTCCTGGGTTTTTCCTATTTGCTCAATTACAGTTCAATCAGTCCCCGTCGCTCGTTGTAAAACTCTTCACAGCCGTCTTTGGTAATGCGAATAACGTCTTCAACGCGCAGCCCCATTCTCTTCTCCGCACTGCCAAGATAAACGTCCACAGCAAAGGTCATGTTTTCTTTCAATATCCATTCCGAATGTGACTCCATCCACGGCGGTTCCCCTTCCATCAAACCCGTGCCGTGGCAGGGGCCGTACAGAACCCAATCGTGGTAGCCCAATTTTTTCATCTCATTGCGGTATGCTTCATCGACTTGCTTGGCCGGAATGCCTGCCCTGACCGTACGCAGGATCGCCTGTTGGCCTGCAAAGCCCGCCTCGATGAGCGATTTGATCTCCGGAGACGCTTTGCCGAACACGAGCGGGCGTCCGATCGTCGACGTATATCCGGCAACCCGGCAACCGACCTGCACTTGAATGATTTCACCGATACCCAGCGGCTTATGTCTGGGACGGCTGATCGCCTGTTCCGAACCTTCGCCGGACAGCGTCCACATCGGGTACGCTTCCGCCTCCGCTCCGGCATCATACATCGCGGCCAGCGCAATGCCTCGCACCTGCGTTTCCGTCATCCCTGGACGTATGTTGGCCAGAACTGCTTCAAAACCGATCTTCGCGATCCGGTTCGCCTCGCGCATGATGTTTAGCTCGTTTTCGCTTTTGATGCTCTTCAGATTATTGACGATTCGATCCGCCTTGACCACTTCAACGTTGTCAAACTCCTGAATCGCCTCGCGGATGGCTTCCATCACGATGTGCGAGATGACACCCCAACCTACCACGCCGAGGCGTTTCAATGGGGCTCCTCCCAGTATCTCACGGAACACATCAGCAAGTTCACCGATCTTGGCGTCCGGATAATCCGGTTCGGATGATTCACGGAATGCGCGCAGTCTGCGAATGTTCGGAATTTTGGACCGGTCCTTCGCGTACGTCATGCTTTCCGGCCCGATCAGCAGGAAAGGCTCTCCCTGTTTCGGGATGAGTACGCCGGCTGTTTCAAAAGAAGGCCAGTAATCCGAAAAATAACGAACATACTGGGGTTCAGCTTCAATCGATCCCAGGATGATGACTGCTGATCATTTCGGCTGTCTTCCTTTGACTCCATATTTCGTGCGAAGAGCATACAATTCATCCACTTTGTCGGCGGGTATTTCGTCGATGCTGCCCAAGCCTTTGGCAAGATGTATTACCTTGCACAACAACTCCAGGGACTCCATCTTGTAATAAGCGGTCATCAAATCTTCGCCGACGGCAACAACGCCGTGATTTTTCAGCAGAAATACATCGTGGTCTTGCAAAATGGTCATAAAGGACAACGCCAGTTCTTCAGTGCCTGGTGTGGCATAGGGAGCGATTGGCACTCTGCCAAATTCCAGCACCGCCTCAGGAAGAATTGGGCGATCGAGCGCGATTCCAGCCACGGCAAACGCAGTCGCATAAGGCGGATGGGCGTGCACGACAGCCCGCACGTCGGGGCGCCACTCGTATATTTTCAGATGCATGGGGATTTCGGAGGAAGGCTTGCAGTGTCCTTCGATCAGTTGTCCCTGAAAATCCACCACCGTAAGCATGTCTTCGGTCATGTCGGCTTTATTGGTTCTCGTCGGTGTCACCAACACGCGATTGTTATCCAGGACGGCGCTGAAGTTGCCATCATTCGAAGCCACCCAGCCGTTGTGATAGACGCGTTTGCCGATGTCCAGCATGATTTTGGCAAGTTCACTCTTGTTCTTCATTCCAGATGGCGACACTCCTTTACGTCTCGATGTAGGTTCAATCCAAGTGTTTGCTCGAGCGATTTGCATCATTTTGAGGTACTTTTCCTATTGGATTCCTCATGCCCTTTCTGACCGCTCTACATATTGACGCGACATCAACGCTGGGGCAGGCTCAGCAACTTCTCCTCCTCTCTCAGCGATCGTATAAACGCTAGTTATTTGGTTTTTGTGCATAATTCTTGTTTGTTTATGTTGATTCTAGTTAAATCATACCATACTTTCCTTGGTTTTTTTGAATATATGTTTGGATTTTTTTGTGTTTTTTATTTGATGCTACAAGTGGGCTTTCGCACCTCCCATGAACGGACTTCTCTGGCAGCTTATCTGGGCACGTAACAATGACAAAGACCGACCAGATGAACCATCCGGTCGGTCTTCATTCTGCTGTGTGTGCGCCCCGGCACGCTTCCGGTCACTGCAGGAACTCTTGCGACCTGCGGATCATGGCGTCCACTGCCGATGCATGAGCTCCAGCAGCCGACCGATGATCACCGCCGCTTCCGCTCGGGTCGCCCGTCTGAGCGGCTGGAATTCCCCGCTTCCGGTTCCTTGCATCACGCTGGCACGTAACAACGTCTCAACCGCTTCGCGCGCGTAACCTGCGATATCTTGCTCATCCCGATAGGCAGCTTGCGGTCTGGTCTCCGGCAGGTCGATCTCGAGCGCGAACGCCAGTCGCACGATCATCACCGCCATATCCTGACGCGTGATCGGATCGTTCGGGGCGAACCGTCCGCCGCCCACACCCTTCACGATGCCGTGCGCCTCTGCGGCGACAATCGCATCATGCCAGGGGGAGCTTGCATCGACGTCGGTGAAGCTGGCCTCGTGCGAACCTGCCTCCAGCCCGAATGCCGCGGCCAGCATCGCGGCGAACTCGCCCCGCTTGATCGGCTGCAGAGGCTCGTAATGCTCAGCGGCATGGACGTCGATCACGCCTCTGGCCGCCAGCATCCCGATGGCGCGCGACGCCCAGGGGATGGCGGGGATCTCCTTCGCCGCCTCGCCCGCATGCTTCGCGGCGTAGAGGCTGAAATGCCTTGCGGCGAACCGCACCATGCCCGTTTCCTCGTCATAGACGCTGTTTGGAACCGGCTCCCAACGGCCTTCCTCATCGATATAATACACGACGATCAGGTGCGGTTCTTCTCCAGAGCCCGGCGCGTACGGGAAGCTGACGAGCACGCTGCCTGCCCCGAAGCTGCTCGGATATTCGCCATTCATGCTCAGGCGGAACTCATAGGCGTCATGCTCGCCAAGCTGCTCCTGCACATGCTCGGGCAGCCTGGACTTGTCCGCCTTCGCCATCGACAGTTCGACATGGCCTGCTGTTCCCTTGAGCTGTTCCGCCAACCAGGCCGCTGAGATCGTGATCTCGGCGATGTCGGACCTGAGGACGATCCGCTCGATGCCTTGATCGTAAGCATGTGCGATGTGTTCCGCAGACAGCGAAGCGGCCGCTCTTTCACCTTCCGCCTGCAACTCAACCACGACGACTTTCTCTGCTTCCGCGGCCTCCAGCTCTTTCAGCAGATCGATCGGAACATAATCGCTTTCACCCGATCGGTCTGCATCGCTGCCACGATGGTCGTCGCTGCCTACGTTATCGCTGCCGTTATCAACGCCGCTGTTATCGCCTCCATTATTACCTCCGCTGTTGTCATCGCCCTCTTCGCCATCGTCGTTGCCGCCGCCGCTGTCATCATCATCGTGGCCGCCTTCCTCGTCGCCCCCGCTGTCGTCTTCGCCTCCCCCTTCTTCGGGATCGATGGGCGGTTCAGGCAGACTTACGCCCAGATAACCCAGCTGCACCTCATCGATGTTGGTCCAGTTGCCGGTGTTGCCATCGCTGTAGAATCCTATCGTCAGCTGTCCGCTCGTCACTTCCACCTGCAGGCTGAACTGCACCATCCCGCTTGTGGCCGGGATGTCGATCCGCACTTTGTCGCCTCCATGGTCCTTCGCATACATGTAGTGCTCATTCAACCCGCCATTGTAGAACCATGCCGAGAGCCTGTAGTAGCCGTTGTCCAGCCCGGTCAATGTCTGGCTCACATCCGAGACGTATGGCTGCTCCAGCCAGGTGGACAGCACGTAGTTGCCATCTGTCGCCTGAGCGTGATACTGGATATAAGTCGCGTTCTTCGTACTCTCGACATCCCACTCCGGGATGATCGTCCGGTCGCTCTCCACTCTGGTCTCGAAGCCGTGGTTCCTGATCGCAACCGGCGTCATCAAGCGGATATCCGCACGCTCCGTGGTCTTGCGCGCCCTTACGCTGATACCGCTCGCCACCCCGTCCAGATAGCCGCTCGCTGAAGCTCGAAGCGTATAGTCCGAACCAGCCGGCACCGAATCAATGGTATATCTGCCCTCCGCGTCCGTTGTCGCCGTGTAGGTCGCGTCGCCTTTCGCGGCCACCACTTCGGCTCCGGCCACAGACTCGTTGCTGCTGTTCGTGACCTGTCCCGAGATCGCGCCAAGGCTCGACAACAGCACGATATCCACGCCTTCTGTTCTCTGACCGATGGCGACTGACACACCGGACACACTTGCTGACTCATAGTGTTCCCTGGCCGCCGTCACGACGTAGCCCGTACCTGCCGGCACGTTCTCAATCTCGTATGCTCCGGTCGCCGAGGTCACAGCCGTCAAGGTCTGCCCCTGTGCGGCCACGCTGACGGTCGCTCCCGGGATCGGATGACCTTCCTCCGTTGTCACGGTCCCGGCGATCGTGCCCGAGTTCAACGCGATGACCAGATCGTCCGCCTCCGTCAACATGCCAATCGTCACACTAACTCGAGATACAGACGACTCAGTATATCCCGGCTTCGCCGCCACGAGCACATACCCGCTTCCAGCAGGGATGTCATGCAAGGTATATGCGCCTTGCTCGTCCGCGGTCGTCGTGAACGTATCCTCACCCGCTGTGAGGGTGACCGTTGCTCCGGAAGCCGGATGGCCCTTGTCATCCCGAACCGTCCCCGTGATCTTGCCTCCTGTCACGAGGATGTTCACCCGTGATGCGTGCTCGCCATACCCCAATTCCGACACGGTCGCTGTTCCGCTGCTGTAGCCCGCCTTGCTGGCCGTAATTGTATAATCCTTGCCCGGAGGCACGCTCGGCAGCAGATAATTCCCCCACTTGTCGGTGAATACGGTGTAGGTGGTATCCTCATCCACGTTCAGGTGGACAGTCGCACGCGCGATGCCACGGCCGTCAACGCCTCGCACCACACCGCTGATCATGCCGTCTGTTCTGCCTTCCGTATTGTACAGGTAGGCGTCATGCACCGGCAGCAGCTTGCCCTCAAAGTCGAATAAAGTTGTATTGGACACCACGTTCACGTCAGGTTGATCGTCCGCCTCACGGATCGCCCAACCGACGCCCGGCACAGCGATCATGATCGGATCCCAGTACAGATCGCCGATGACCCTGCCGTTTCCGGAGCTCTTCAGGCCGTTGAACAGGTCGATCATGAAATTTTTCTGGCCTTCGGGTGTGCTCGTATCATTCGGGTAGGGTCCGTTATGGGTCAATTGTCCGGCGTCGCCGTTCGGAAGCGTGGCATTCCATTTGTAACCCGTCTCCATGACGAGGATATCCTTGTCGTATTTGTCACTGATATAGTTGAAGAATGCCACGGCCTCCTCCA
Source organism: uncultured Paenibacillaceae bacterium (assembly GCA_937957685.1). Lineage (GTDB taxonomy): Bacteria > Bacillota > Bacilli > Paenibacillales > DA-C8 > Insulibacter. The sequence goes on along the minus strand of CALGAO010000144.1, from coordinate 1,813 downwards.
CCGTCTTGTTCGTCCAGAACGGATAGTAGGATGGACCGATCACATCATACTCCACCCCAAGCTCCTCCATCTTGTCGAAGAAGTTGACATACTTGCCGTAGTTGCCCGCATCGTCCAGATGCAGGACCACTCTGGAAGATGGAGAAACCTCCTTCACCGCCTGATATCCCGCCTTCAGGAATGTGGCCAGATGCGCCCAATTCGCGCCCGCAGCTCGGCCATACGGGAAGAGGATGCCGTCCTGCATCTCGTTGCCCAGCGATACGAATTCCGGAGTCGTCCCCTGATCGACCATCGCCAGCATGACATCCTTCGTATAGTCGTAGACGAGCTGGGCGAGCCTGCTCACGATCTGCGCCTCATCGCTCAGCTCTTCGATCGCTTCACGCCACTCATGCGGGATGATCTGCGTCGCGCCGTTCGTCCAATAATCGCTGTAATGGAAGGTCAGCTGAATTTGCAAGCCTGCTGCTTTCGCGCGACGGGCCAGATGGAGAATATCCTCCTTGTTCATGATCCCTTCCGGGCGGTAGTAGCTTCCGTTCCCCCGTCCCTTGCCAGGATCGTTATACACTCTCAGCCTGACGATGTCGTGGCCGTTCTCCTTGAGGATCAGGAACAGATCCTTCGGATTGCCGTCCCGGTCATAGAACACGCCGCCGCGCGACTCCACATGCGTCAGCTCAGAAACGTCTCCGCCCTTCAGCAAGCGATATGGTTGATCCTCCTTCACCAGCTCCACCCGGTCGATCTTCGCCCACGCTCCGGCAGCAGCCTTGGAATGAAGGCCGATGACAGCCGTGCCGTCCGTTACCTCGATGCCTCGCACATGTACTTTCGTCCATCCGTCCTTGATCGGAATCGCTGTCCGCGCTTCTGACCTGCCTGTCCCTCCGCCGAACAGGTAGATCGCCTCTTGTCCGCCGCCGGTTTGCGCCCATGCCGTAAGCGTGTAGTACCCGTTCTCCAGATCGTTCAGCTGCTGGTATGTTCGCACCTCATAGTCATGATCCGCCCAATGCGTCAGGGCATAGTTGCTGTTATAACCGGGACCGCCCGCGAAAGAAGCGCTTGTGTCGCCCAGTTCATCCCAGCCGGTGATGGTGTCGGTTTGCCCGCCATCTTCCTCGAAGTCACTGTTCATGATCTGCACCTTGTCCGAGTCCTCTTCCTGGCTCAATGTAAGTTCCACCAGATCGATGTTGGCCCATGCGCCACCCTTGGCGGATGCATAGAAACCGATCTTCAGGCTGCCGCTTGTCACCTTGATTGTCAGTGAGAACTGCGTCCAGTTTCCATTGTTCGGGATGGGGACAATCTCCGGTTCCTCATCTCCATCCTGGGCATACATATGAATGTCGTTAAATTCTCCTCCCCTTGCCGCCCAGGCGGACAACGTGTATTCCCCCTCCTCAAGGCCGGTGATCGTCTGGTAGGTATCGGCCTCATAGTCCTCTTCGCTCCAATAATTGAGATTGACGTTCCCTCCGCCGGGAGGACTCCAGCCTGTTCCGTTCCGGATCGCACTGCTGCCGTTCGTTTCCCAGAAATCCAGGTATTCTTCGAAGCTGTTATTCGGGACGGGTATGCTCTGTGCTGCCAGGGGCTGTTTCCATTGCGGCCAGATCAGCGCGGATTGCATCATGACCAGCAACGCTGACAGAAAAACTTTCCCGATCTTCCCTCGCATTTGCCTCTTCTCCCCTTTTACACGTGATTTCGATACTTCCGCACATTTAGTACCTATCCGAAAACCTCTGCGCAGCGGAAACAAATCCAGGCGCAGGCAAAATGGAGCATGGCCTCGTAGTTC
>CALGAO010000143.1 GCA_937957685.1 uncultured Paenibacillaceae bacterium | reverse complement strand
AAAAGAGTTGCTTCGGTGCATTTGCCATGACGATCTCCTCCAAGTGCTTCTCTTGAAGGAATTCGACATGTTCCACCGTTTTCCTACTTGCTTATAATGGTTTTCGGATAGGCTCTAAAGCCATGCGCATCCTGGAAGAGGACTTCGACGACGCGGCGATGGTGCTTTGCATGCCGGATAAATACCGGCAGCGTCTCCGCACGACCAATGCCGTAGAACGGTTCAACGAGGAAGTCCGACGCCGAGAGAAGGTCATCCGGATTTTCCCGAATCGTGAATCGGTGATCCGGTTGATTGGAGCCTTGATGATGGAGCTGGACGAGCGATGGAACACCGAGAGAAAGGTATTTGACATGGCAGAGTATTTCGAATGGCGCAAGGCCAGGCAGAAGGTATCAGCCAAGGTAACACGAATCGGATAATCTTCACCAATCTGACTGAGGGAATTTACACACAATTATGGACTTGACCCCGTTTTCGCGTTGATTAGTTGGATGTTTTCCAATTATTGCGGAATCGGCGGGTGTTGGGGGGAGGCATTGCCTCACAGCAAATAAGGTGGGGTTGTCCGATAAGTGGAAGTTGCTCCTGACGCCGGACGAAGATAAGCCCGAAGATGCCTTTATATCAGGCATTTTCGGGCACTTCTTTTCGCTGTCAGGCAACAAACACAGACTTTCTGGACAGCCCCACCTTGCTTTATATTATCGCTCCACCTTCACGATCCACAGATCGCGGCCGGGAAGCACGGCTCTGGCGCCGGAGATCGCCTGGCCGGTGAGCAGATCGGTGCCGCCAACACCGCCGAGATTGACCTCCACCGGGTGCTCGTTGTGGTTCAGCACGAACAGATAGTCCGTGCCGTCCTTCGTGCGGAGCGTCGCCTCGATGCCGGCAGGGAGCGCGGGCAGGAGAGGCTGGATGCCGCGCGAGGCGCAGAGCTTCGGCAGCCAGTCCTGCAGGAAGGCTTCCTCCGCGTGGGTGGCCACATACCAGGCCTCGCCGCTTCCGAAGCGGTTGACGGTCAGCGCAGGCATGCCGCGATAGAAGTCCTCTCCGTAGACCGCCTTCACCTCGGCGCCTTCGGAATGGATCAGGTCGCACAGCATGCCGCAGCTGTACTCGGTCTTGCCGGTGATGGACGGGTCTTGCAGGATGATCTTGTTGCGCTGGCTCGGCAGGAGCGCGTCGATCTCCTCGGCCCAGATGCCGAGCAGCTTGCGCAGCTCACCCGGGTAGCCCCCGATCTTCACCAGGTCGTTCTGGTCGACGATGCCGCTGAAGTAGGTGGTGATGAAGGCGCCGCCCGCTTCGACGAACCGCTCCAGCTTGTCCGCGATGCCCGGCTTCACCATGTACAGCACCGGCGCGATGACCAGATCATAGCCGCTCAGGTTGGCCTCGACGCTGACCACATCGGCCGGAATGCCGGCGCGATACAGCGCATCGTAGAAACGGTACACCTCGTTCACGTATTTCAGATCGATGGTCGGACCGCTCGACATCTCGATCGCCCACCAGTTCTCCCAGTCGAACAGGATGGCGACCCTGGACCTGATGCGCGAGTCGAGCAGCGCATCGCCCAGCTTGCCCAGCTCGGCTCCGAGCTGCGCGCACTCGCGGAAGACGCGGGTGTGTTCATGCCCGACGTGCTCGATCACCGCGCCGTGATATTTCTCGCAGGCGCCGATCGAGCGGCGGAGCTGGAAGAACATGACCGTATCCGCGCCGCGCGCCACCGCCTGATAGCTCCACAGGCGCATGACGCCCGGGCGCTTCAGCGAGTTGTACGGCTGCCAGTTCTGCTGGCTCGGCGTCTGCTCCATCAGCATGAACGGCTGGCCTTCCTTCAGGCCGCGCATGAGGTCGTGCATCATGGCCGTATAGCTGTAGGGGGTGTCGAAGCGCGGATAGTTGTCCCAGGAGACGACGTCCATATGCTTCGCCCATTTGTGGTAGTCGAGCTTTTTGAAGGCGCCCATCAGATTGGTGGTGACCGGAATGTCCGGCGTATGCTTCTTGACCGCTTCATATTCGAGCAGATAACATTCGAGGATGCTGTCCGACTGGAAGCGGCAGTAATCGAGCGAGATGCCCTGGAAGTTCGTCTCCGTCCGGCCGTTCGCCCCATACCATTCCTCGCTGCGTCCGCTGGGCAGGACGATGTCCTCCCAGTCGTAGAACGTATGTCCCCAGAAGGCGGTGTTCCATGCCCGGTTGACTTCCTCGATCGTGCCGTAGCGCTTCTTCAGCCATTCGCGGAAGGCCGCTTCGCAGTTGTCGCAGTAGCAGTTGCCCGCGCCGCCATATTCGTTATTGATGTGCCAGATGAGCAGCGCCGGATGATCCTTGTAACGCTCGGCGAGCTTCTCCGCCATGCGCGGGGCGTAGGTGCGGTAGGTCGGACTGTTCGGGCAGAAGTTGTGTCGTCCGCCGAACTTGCGCTTGTTGCCGTGGAAGTCCACCTGCAGCACATCCGGGTACTTGCGAGCCATCCAGGCAGGGACGGCGGCCGTGCTGGTGGCGAGGCAGACGCCGATGCCCGCGGCGTGCAGCTTGTCCATCATCTCATCGAGCCAGTCGAAGCGGTAGGTTTCCTCATCCGGCTGGTTCTTCGCCCAGGCGAATACGTTCAAGGTGGCGACATCGATGCCGGCCAGCTTGAACATGCGAATATCCTCGTCCCAGAAGGACTTGTCCCATTGGTCGGGGTTGTAGTCTCCGCCGTACCAGATCTTCGGCAGTTTGCGGTTGATCATCGTGTATTTCACTCCTGTCATAGGATAAAAATACTTGCTATATTTAAGTATATGATTAATCTTTTCCTTATCCCATATCGAATAAAAGTCAAACCATATAAGAAAATGGAGGTTTACACGGATGAGGCGCGCAGTCCCCGCGGTACCCGCAGAATCCTTGCCGCTGCAGCTGGAGACGATCGGCATCAACCCGGATCAGGAGACGGTGGAGCGGCCTGACGGCTATCCATGTTATCATTGGCTGCAGACGCTGGAGGGGGAGGGTGAGCTGCGGGCAGGCGGGCAGGTATGGAGAATGGGGAAGCGCTCCGGGCTCCTGCTGGCTCCGGGAGTGCCGCATCGCTATGAGGCGAGGGGCGGCCATTGGCAGACGGGGTACATCACGTTTCAGGGCAGCATGGCGCAGGCCCTTGTCCAGGCGATGGGGTGGGGGCAGGCGGAACGCTTCCAGTGGGAAGCGGACGAGCATCCGATCACGGAGCTGCTCATGCGCATGCTGGCGGATGCGGAAGCGGGCAGCGATCCCTCCGGCTGGCGGTATTCGGCGGAGCTGTATCGCTTCCTGACCCTGCTCAGGACGGAAGCCCATACGGCCCATCGCCCGTCGCTCTCCAAGCGGCTGAAGCAGCTCGAGGATCTGCTCGACTGGCTGGAGCAGGCATACGCCAACCCGGACATCGGGCTCGCGGAGATGGCGTCGCGGCTCGGCATCAGTGAGCGGCAGCTGAACGAGCGCTTCCGCCAGCTGTTCGGCCAGACGGCATATGCCTATCTGATCCAGCTCAGGCTGCGCAAGGCGAAGGAGCTGCTGCCGTCCCGGCCGGACTGGACCGTGCGGCGCATCGGCGAGGCGGTCGGCTTCCGCGATGCGAGCCACTTCGTGGCGACGTTCCGGCAGAAGGAAGGGATGACGCCGGATGCGTATCGCAAGCTGCATGGCCCTGGCGGGTGGTGAGGTGGGTGCCTGCTGACAAAAACGGCTCCATGGGATAATCTAGAAATGAATGGAAGAAAACATCGATCCGAGGAGGCGGACCACCATGGCCATCTATAACGCGGCATGCGATACTTCCCGCCCTGCGAAAGGGCATCGGCTGATCAACATTCCAGCGCATGATCCTTATGTGCTGAGGGATGATCAGGAGGGTTGCTACTATCTCTACACAACCGGGATTCCGCGATATACCGATCTGGATCGCTGCGGGGTGCTGATGTACAAGAGCAGGGATCTGCTGGATTGGGAGGGGCCCTATGTGGTGTTCAAGGTGCCGGACGGCATCTGGGCCCATCCGCAGCATGGCACCTGGGCGCCGGAGGTTCATGAGTACCGTGGCAACTATTACCTTTTCGTGACGTTGCACAATCGTGATCATATCCTGGCCAATGTGCCCGACGTCTACCGCACCAATCATCTTCGCGGCACCAGCATCGCCGTTGCCGATTCGCCGCAAGGTCCGTTTGCGCTCATCAAGAAGGACGGTCCCGTTCCGCCCGCCGAGTTCATGACGCTCGACGGAACGCTGTATATCGATGAAGCGGGCAAGCCCTGGATGGTGTACTGCCATGAATGGGTGCAGATCATCGACGGCACCTTCGAGGCGATCCCGCTGAAGGAGGATCTGTCGGAGGCATGCGGCGACCCGATCCATCTGTTCAAGGCCTCCGACGCGCCATGGATCAATCGGGAGCGTGTGCCAAGCGCGAAGCCGCATGTGTATGTGTCGGACGGCTGCCAGCTGTACCGGACGCGCACCGGCCAGCTTGTCATGCTGTGGTCCAGCTATAATCGCGAAGGATATGTGCAGACGATCGCCCGTTCGAAGTCGGGGCGGCTCGAAGGCCCATGGGAGCAGCTGGAGCCCCTGGTATATGGCGACAGCGGCCATGGCATGCTGTTCCGTTCGTTCGAGGGCCAGTGGATGCTGATCCTCCATCAGCCGTTCAGCACGCCAGAGTCACGGGCCAAGATCTATGAGATGGAGGATACGGGTGATCAGTTCCGGATCATTCGTGCCCGGGAGGATTTGCATGGGGGATGAAGGCATGAGCGGTAGTTGCCCCCATTGAACAAAGTATGGTGCATCGAGTCATCCCGGGAACCATGAATGCCCCATCGAGGCCTGATCGCTACAAGCATACTGCCTTTGCTTCCGCTTGCGATATCAGTCATTTCGCATAGAAGTTTACCGGCGGGTCAGGAGCTCGAAGGCGTCTGTTACCAGTAAACATTCGCCCAGTAACGCCAGGAACCTGACCTTCTCCCTACACAAACTTCGACGGCGGGACGTGGTAGTATTTCTTGAACGCCTTGGAGAAGGTGAACGGGTCGGGGTAGCCCAGCAGGCTGGCGATCTCCTGGATCGTATGGCGCCGTTCGTAGAGGTAGTCTCTGGCCCGGTTCATGCGGATCTGGTAAATGTATTGGCCCGGCGTGATGCCGATGCTCCTCCTGAAATAGTCGATGAAATATTTCTCCGACATGCCCACCAGTGCAGCCAGCTCACTCACCCTGATCGTCGTGTGCAGATGGGCGTTCACATAGTCGAACACTGGCTGGAAGAAATCCAGATTCCTCCCCGCCTTGCTCCTCCGATGTCTGACCGGAAAATCCCCGCGATACAGCCCCTGTCCGCACAGCTCGATGATCCTTGCCACCACCGCTGTCAATTGGGCCTTCATGTACAGACGGTTCCCGTTTGCCCCCTTGGGATGTAACGCATCGTAAGCCTGGGTGAACAGCCGGAAGTCCTCCTGAATCCACTTGTGACGGACGATGCCGGACAGCTCGAAGTTTTCCAGGATGCGCTGGCGTTCCCCGATGACAAAGTCAAAATGCGTAAAAATAAACCGACATCCCTCACGTTCAGTGTACGCCATGTACGGCACATCGGGATAGAAGAAGACGATATCCCCCTCCTCGGCGACAAACTGCTCATCGTCGAACCGGAGCATCACCTTGCCCGAGCGGATGAACCACAGGTCATAGTAGACATGCGCCTTGTGCTCGATCCAGTCGCCCGGATGCGAGATCATCCAGCAGGATTTCATATGCAGGTTGATATGTTCGGACAGGTCATTCAGGATATCCATATCCGGCGTTCTTGAATTCATAACCATCCCCAGGCCCCTTTCTAAAACGCATTATACCATGCGGAATAAGCGAATCGGCTAACATCGTACTTTTTGACATGTATCGATTACCGGCGAATATTCCTCCTCTTGTCCGAATGCCCGATAATGTAGGCAGAATCTGATGGGAGGGATACATGTTGGCAGACATGCAAGTGCAGCATCCGAAAGTTGTCGTCATCGGCGCAGGCAGCCTGTTCTTCGGCCGCCAGGCCATCTGGCAGATGGTGAGCTCGCCATATCTGAACAAGGGGACGCTGGCCTTCGTCGATCTCGACGAGAGCAAGCTGGAGAAGATGGTTACGCTGGCAAGGATGGCGGCGCGGGAGCAGGGCGTGCCATTGAAGGTGGAAGGCTCGACGGATCGGCGGGAGGTGCTGCGGGGCGCGGATTTCGTCGTGCTGAGCTTCGCCGTCGATACGGTGAAGTATCGCGGCATCGATTGTCAGATCTCGCTGAAGTACGGCATCCGCATGTGCTCCGGCGATACGATCGGTCCGGGCGGCATCTTCCGCGCGATGCGCGAGCTGCCGGTCATCATGGAATGCGCGAAGGACATCGAGGAGCTGTGTCCGGACGCCTGGGTCATCAATTACATCAATCCGTCCGCCGTCCACGGGATCGCGCTGAGCCGCTATGCGCCGAAGCTGAAATCGTTCGCGCTGTGCGACAGCCATCACATGCCGCACAAGAAGATGGACTATGCGATCCGCGGCGGCATCATCCGGGACAGGAGCGAATACAGCGAGGAGATCGACCGAAAGTTCGACCTCCGCATCGCCGGGGTGAATCACTTCACCTGGCTGCTGAAGGCGGAGTACGAAGGCGAGGACCTGATGCCGGCCATCGCGGAGTCGATCAGGATCTCGGCCGAAACGGAAGCAAGCGGCGGCTTCGTCGGGGCGAAAGAGCTGTACAACGACGCGATCACGTACGAGCTGTATACCATCTTCGGCTATATCCCGACCTGCACGGCTCATACGAAGGAATATGTGCGATACTGGCAAGGGCTCGGCAAGACGCCGGACAGGATCCCGCCGCTGTCCATCTGGGAGACGGATGCACGCTACAAGTGGCATGAGGGGATGTGGCAGCAGGTGGATGGCATCATCAGCGGCAAGATCCCGATCTCCGAGTTCATGCACCTCTTCGGACCGGACCACGCGACGGACATCATCGAGAATATGGTCGGCAATCTCGGCAAGAGGTTCTTCATCAACACGCGCAACAACGGCGCGGTGACGAACATGAACGATGACGCCTTCCTCGAGCTGTTGTGCGAGGTCAGCATGGATGGCGTGAAGCCGCTCCACGTCGGCGAGATGCCAAGGGGCATCCGCGGCATGCAGGAGCTCGTGCTGGATACGCATGAGCTGACCGCCGAAGCGGTGGTGGAGCGCAGCTTCGCGAAGCTGCGGCGTGCGATGCTCACCGATCCGCTGGTGAACTCGATCGCGGATGCGGACAACATCATCCGGGAGCTGCTGAAGCTGGAGAAGGATGTCATCCCGAAGTATTGGTATTGAGCGGTTCGTGCAAGATCCCGGCGTTTCGCCGGGTCTTTTTTATATAATGGAAATTTGTGGATTGATCAACCGGGGTTCAGGTGAGGTTCGTGGTCAGCTTGTGCCCCACTTCTTGCGATATTGCAGCGGGGTAATCCCCATCCTCGATTTGAAAAGTTTGCAGAAGTATGAGATGTTCGTCAGCCCGACCTCGTGCGCGATGACCGAGATGGGCTTGCTGGTCGTTGTCAGCAGCTGGACCGCCAGATGAATCCTGCGTGTGGTGATGTATTCGGTGATGCTGATGCCCGTGGCTTGTTTGAACAGGTGGGACAGATGCCAGGGAGACAGGTGCAGGGCTCTGGCCATCTCGTCCAGCCGGAACGGCTCGGCGTAGTGGTCCTCGATCCACGTCAGGATGCGCTCCACGCGATGATGCTCATGGCGGGGGCGGTACGCCGGGATTCGTCCCTTCTGTCTGTCCCAGATCTGTTTCATGGCGCGGAAGAGAGTGACGAGGAACAGCGAGATCTCTTCTTGCTTGTCATCCAGGTCAGACAGCGCCCGGTATCGCTCGTGCATATTCTGGAAGACGCTGCTCAGGTGTGGATCATGCACCTCGTACAGGCATGGCACGGGAAGCTCCCCGCGATGGATGAACTTATAGAAATCGTGCAGCGAAGGCCACTGCCTGAAATCATCCTCGAACATGGTCGGTTCGAAGACGGCGAGCGAGCGCTCGAAGACCTGGCCGTTGTCATACTCCAGGGTGAGATGATGGAGCTGACACGGCTGGAAGATGCACAGCATGCCAGGCTTGATCGGATAGCTGTTGTTGTTTACGATCATCGTGCCCTTGCCATCGTGAATATACAGCACCTCCAGGCCGGGGTGGTAGTGAAAGGTTTCCCTGTGCTGGTCATCTTCACTTCTTCGTCTGTAGGCGATATCCAGCGGGTTGGCCATAAAGTTATGGGCATAAAAGATCATCTCGCTCGCCTCCTGCATCTTGAGCGCATATGCTTCTGGAATAAATTGTATCCTATCAATTCGCAATACAGCGTTATTTTTCCACAAACATGAATGACTATCTGTCCCCATCTGACTCTACAATGCTGGTATCAGATGCCATGAGCTCATATCAGGAATGGGGGAACTCACGGAATGATCAAGGTGGCGATCATCGGAACCGGGGCGATCTCAGGCGCCCATATCGAGGCTTATCTGCAATTCCCGCAGCGTTGCAAGATCGTCGCGCTCTGCGACCTGAATCCGGACAAGGCGGAGGCGAAACGGGCGCAGTACGGACTGGACGCGAGGGTGGTGAGCGACTATCGGGAGCTGTTCCAGGACGGGATCGATCTCGTGTCGTTATGCTTGCCTCCCTATGTGCATGCTCCGGCGACCATCGATTTCCTGAAGGCCGGGAGCCATGTCATCGTCGAGAAGCCGATGGCGTCGTCGCTGAAGGAATGCGATGAGATGATCGAGGCGGCGAAGCGCAGCGGCAAGCTGCTGTCGGTCATCGCCCAGAATCGCTTCCGCAATCCGATCATGAAGCTGAAGCAGGTGCTGGACAGCGGTCTGGCGGGCAGGATTCTGCACGCCCAGGCGGATTCCCTGTGGTGGCGGGGGCATTGCTATTATGATCTGTGGTGGCGCGGCACCTGGGAGAAGGAGGGCGGTGGACCGACACTCAACCATGCGGTGCATCACATCGACGGTCTGCTCTGGATGCTCGGCCGTCCGAGTGAGGTGCTGGCTTCCATGACCAATGTCGCCCATGACAACGCGGAGGTCGAGGACCTGTCCATCGCCATCTTGAAATATCCGAGCGGGGCCTTGGGACAGTTGACCAGCTCGGTCGTTCATCACGGGGAGGAGCAGCAATATGTGTTCCAGGGCGAGCGCGCCCGGATCTCGGCTCCCTGGCGGGTGGCGGCCTCCACATCCATGCCGAATGGCTTCCCGGAACGGAACCAGGCGCTGGAGGAGGAGATCCAGCGTTATGACGACGGGCTGCCGAAGCTCCCATATGAAGGCCATACGGGCCAGATCGAGAATGTGCTGAACGCCATCGAGCACGGGACGTCGCTAATGATCGACGGGGAGAGCGGCCGCAGCACGCTGGAGCTGATCATGAGCATCTACAAGTCGGCCAGCACCGGCATGGCGGTGAAGCTTCCGCTCCAGCCGGATGATCCTTTCTATACGCGCGAAGGTGTGCTGCAGAGCGTGCCTTATTTCTATCCGAAGACGAAGAGCGTGGAGCACCTGGCGGATGTGGGGATTACCCTGGGAAGCAGTTACGGTGAGCAATAACGGCGGGGCGCCCCCATCCCCTTCGAACGGTATTCCCGGTACTGCGGGAGATGGATGCCGTCCAGGAGGAGGAAGCGCCATATTGGGTTGCAGGAGAGTCCGTGATGACGGAAAGCCCGAGGCGGTTTTCCGTTTTTTTTTGGCTGTGAGTATCTTCGTTGTGGAAGCAACAAGCGACTGATATCCATAGCGGCTCGGCGCAGACGGTTGCGGCTGGACATCGGACGCCACAGCGTTGATGGCCGTTTCAGGAGCCGCTCCGATGCTTGCGCGCAAAAGTATTCGTCAGGATCAGACATGCCGCTGAGAATAACTGATGAGATTGGCCAAAGGTTTCACGCGACTCGATAAGACGTGCAGCAAGTTTCTGATTGATCTGCACTCTTCTGAACAGTTTTCCTGCACTCAACATTGGCGTAAGATGCGTCTGTTTATTCGGATACGCAGGGATTCCCGCCTCCATATCCGAACTGCGGCACAGATAATCCGGTCAGAGGATTGGCATTCGACGCGGTTTCTGATATGTTCGTAGTAACACTTTATTTATTATTTTTATTAAGGAGGACGTTGTTCATTGCTTAGACATCCACCCATCAGCAGCAAACTGCCTGTATTCATGCATGGGGCAGACTACAACCCCGATCAATGGCTGCACGACCCGAACGTGCTAGAGGAAGATATCCGGCTGATGAAGCTGGCCGGCTGCAATGTGATGTCCGTCGGCATCTTCGCCTGGGCGGCGCTGGAGCCGGAGGAAGGCAAGTTCAACTTCGAATGGCTCGACCAGGTGCTCGATCGACTGGTGGAGAACGGCATCTACGTATGGCTGGCGACGCCGAGCGGAGCGAGACCCGCCTGGATGTCGCAGAAGTATCCGGAGGTGCTGCGCGTCCAGGCGAACCGCGTGCGCAACCTGCACGGACATCGGCACAACCATTGCTACAGTTCCCCCGTCTACAGGGAGAAAGTCAGGATCATGAACACGAAGCTGGCGGAGCGCTATGCCTTCCATCCGGCGGTTGTCGGCTGGCATATCTCCAATGAATACGGAGGCGACTGCCACTGCGACTACTGTCAGGAAGGCTTCCGCGAGTGGCTGAAGCGGAAATACGTTACGCTGGACGCATTGAATCATGCGTGGTGGACGGCGTTCTGGGCGCATACATACACGGACTGGAGCCAGATCGAATCGCCGGCGCCGCACGGGGAATCGGCCGTTCACGGCCATAACCTGGATTGGAAGCGCTACGTCACCGATCGCACGATCGATTTCTGCAGACATGAGATCGCGCCGCTGAAAGCCGTCAACCCGGACTTGCCGGTGACGACGAACATGATGGAGATCGTGCCATTCGACGGGCTCGACTACCGGAAGTTCGCGGATGTGCTCGACGTCATCTCATGGGATGCCTATCCGACCTGGCACGAGGCGGCATCGGACAAGGAGCAGGCGGTGAAGTTCGCCTTTAACCATGACCTGTTCCGCACGATCAAGGGCAAGCCGTTCATGCTGATGGAGAGCACGCCGAGCCTGACGAACTGGCAGCCGGTGAGCAAGCTGAAGCGTCCGGGCATGCACAAGCTGTCCTCGCTTCAGGCGGTGGCGCACGGTTCGGACACGGTGCAGTATTTCCAATGGCGCAAGAGCCGCGGCTCGAGCGAGAAGTTCCACGGCGCCGTCGTCGACCATGTGGGGCATGAGCATACGCGCGTGTTCCGGGATGTGGCCGAGCTGGGCAAGCTGCTCGCGCGCATGACGGACATCCTCGGCACCTCGACGCCGGCGGAGGCGGCGGTGCTGTTCGACTGGGACAACCGTTGGGCGGTCAGGGATGCGCAGGGGCCGCGCAACATGGGCATCCATTATGAGCGGACGGTCATCGAGCACTATGCCGCTCTGTGGCAGCTTGGCGTGCCCGTTGATGTGATCGGCCCTGGCGATGATCTCTCCCGCTACAAGCTGATCGCCGCGCCGATGCTGTACCTGTGCAGCGAGGAATCCGGGCGGAAGCTGGATCGCTTCGTGGAGGAAGGCGGCACGCTGGTTGGCACGTATTGGTCCGGCGTCGTGGATGAGAACGATCTGTGCCACCTCGGCGGCTTCCCGGGACCGCTGCGCCGCACGCTGGGCATCTGGGCGGAGGAGATCGAGGGGCTGTATCCGCATGACCGCAATGCTCTGGTGCTGTCGGACGGGAACCCGCTCGGCCTGACCGGGGAATATGAGGCGCGTGAGATCTGTGAGCTGGCCCATGCGGAAACGGCTGAGGTGCTGGGCGTTTACCGGGACGATTTCTATGCGGGCAGACCGGCGCTGACCGTGAACCGGCTTGGCCAGGGCAGGGCGTATTACATGGCGACGCGGCTGCAACAGGACTTCCTCGATGCGTTCTATCGCCGGGTGGCAAGTGAAGCGGGTGTGGCCCGCGTGATAGATACGGAGCTGCCGGATGGCGTAACGGCGCAGGTCAGGACGGACGGAGAGCGCGATTACGTATTTGTGCTGAATTTCAGCGGCGCTCCTCAGAAGGTGGCGCTTGATGCTGGTGATTATCTCGATTATGAGACGGGCGAACGCGTGGGCGGCGAGATCGCGCTGGAGCTAAATGGCGTGCGCATCCTGTCGCGTCCGAGCCGTTATAGAGAGGCATAAGTCAGACACGGAAAGAAGGGTCGTATATGTCACATGGGGTCAGAAAATTAAGCATGATCATGGTTCTGACGCTGATCCTGGTGGTGTGGCTCGTCGGCTGCGGCAAGGCTGATCCGGCGGATGAAGCAGGCGATGATGCCGGCTCGTCCGCCTGGTCTCCGTTGCCTGGGCCGGAAGGCGATCAGCCTGTGGGCTCAGGCGGTCAGGAAGCGGATAAGGGAGAAGGATCGGGACAGGAAGAGGCGGCCGAGCAAGCGGAAGAGACGGAGCGCGAGCCGACAGACCATCCCGCCGCCTTTAATCCGCAGCTGGTGAGCGCAGGCGATCGGATCGCCGGTCTCGAGGTGAAGGATATCCGAACAGGCGAGAAGCCTTACGAGTATGTCATTGTGGAACTGGACGGTCAGCTGCAGGTGACCGGCACGTATACGCAGGTGAACGACACATGGATCTTCAGGCCGGATGCTTCGGAACGGGAACTGCTGCCCCATGTGGAAGGCCAGCGCGTCAGGCACTATATAGAGGATGAGATGGTGCCGAGGATCACGAACCTGCATTTCAGGGGCATGCAGCAGTATGGTGTGGAGCCGGCCAATATTCGTGTGGGACGAGCCACCGTTGTGCTTGAGAACTACAAGGTGCAGTATGTGCCGGATTCGAACTGGAACAACGTCGACCTGGTGCAGCGGGACAATGTCTCCTATCTGGATCTGGGAGACGAGGTGATCGAATTTGGCCTGCGCTATGTCGATGATATCGCGAAGCTGGTGCGCATCATCGGAGACCAGCGGTACCACGAGCTGGAGCCGGGCGTGCTGAAGTCCGCGGGGGCGGACGCTCGTCCGGGTTCGATCGGCGTGTGGGAGGGGCTGGATATCAGCCTGGACCTTCTGGCCGCATGGGATGGGGAAAATGGCGCTGACACGAACTACGGGTATCTGATCGGCAATCATGTGAATCAACTGCAGATGGAAGAGATCACGCTGCCCGGTATCGGAGAGGCCTTGCTGTTCATCGTTGAACGGGACAAATGGGACGACGCGATCAACTTCTACAATGGTTACGAGTATGAGTACTGGATCGTCGTGCTGCGGGAAGTGCCGGATGTGCGGCTGGAAGGAGACGAGTACCGCTACGCCTTCTGCCTGATCGGCTATTCGGATGAGCTGATCCTGGGGGCGGAGGAATGGATGAAGCAGCTGGCGGCGCATTGGCGCGTGCCTCCGGAGGATTTTTATATGTAGGACTGGCGGATCGGCGATCGTGCAGGATTCGTTATCCATCCAGCATAACGGGGCGCTGTTTATAACAGACGCCCCGTTTCCTTTCAGGATACGTTGCTCGGCCAGAGCACGAAGGCCTGACCGTCCCTTTCCGCGCCAAGCCTGGCGAGATGCTCGGCCAGTTCGGTGCGGGCGATCGGCTGGCCGTTCCAGCTCTCGATCTTCACCTTGCGCTGCCCTTGCTCCCGGATGAGACAGCGAGCGGTGAAGCGGATATATTCCGCCTGCTTCTGAAGATCCGAGGCTGACGCATCGACCGGCGTCAGCTTGCGGCCGTTGTTCGCCGCCCAGAGCAGGAAGCGGCCGCCTCGCAGCAGCATATAGTTGCCCGGCTTGCGGGCGAAGCCGGCTGTGGCGGCATTGACCTCGCCGCTCGGCCATTCGACGGTCAGGCCGTAGGGGTTGGCCGGGTCGACCGCGCTGAGCGCGACAAGCTCATCTTCGCCGTTCGCCGGGACGCCGGTGAATAAGGTCTCCCCGAGGCGCTCGGCCGTCTCCCGCTCGGCGAACTGCAGCGCCTGGATGTCCCGGATGAACAGCCCGCGCGTCACGAGTCCCAGCTCTTCCATGCGAACGAGCGCGGCGAGGTGCACCTCCCAGGCGAACGGCGAATACGATTGCACGAGCGATCTGGTGATGATCCCGTACATGCGCAGCAGATGCCTGGTCCATGCGAGCACGCTGCGCTCCATGCATGCATCGGCGCTGGCGGCATCGCTGTGCAGATCGCGCACCAGATACCAGCGGCCGAGCCCTGAGCGAAACTTGTCCCTGGCGTTCGCGGCGGCCGTCCGTTTCTGTCCGTGCATGCGCACCGGCGCGAACTGGTCGTTCGTCACGAGTCCCTGCCAGACGAGGTCGATCAGCTTGCCCAGCACGGAGGACGGCTCCTCGCCGGCCTCACGCGCCAGCTGCGTGAGGAAGCTGGCGCCGCGTGTGCGCAGCAGCTCATAGATGTCCGGATGACACGGCTCGATGTGTTCATCCGGGAGGAACGGCGCGTACAGCTCCGGCGCATCCGCACGGAAGAAGGCGATCTTCCCCTCGGCCTGGCCGTCCTCCTTGCGCCCCAGCCAGATGATATCGCCCGAGGCGCACAGCAGGTCGAGATCCTCGCGCCTGTACCCGTTCACGCGAGAAGGCAGGACGAAGGATTCCCACCAGGACAGCGGGAGATACACCCCCTGAAGCCGGCTCAGGGCTTCCAGTACACCGTCCGTCCCCTGAAGCCGGTATGAGGGATGCAGACGATGGCCGAGCTGCAGGAACTTCATATACTGCGAGACATCAAGTCTGGCATGCCAGTTCGCCTCCCGCAGACCTTCCGCAGCACCCTCCTCTGTCCTTGCTTCGCTCTGATCGGTCGGCACTTCTACGCTGTCCATCCCGTTCGTGCTGCCGAAGACCTCTATCGCCAGCTGTCGGCTGATGCCCGCCATGCGCTGCTTCAGGTCGCGAGTGAGGGCGTCGGATTCATAGATCGCCACATTGAGGAAATCGAAGAAAAACTGCGTGGCCAGCGGGGAAGGACGGTCACATCTCACAACCTGATATTCGATGTGTCCTTCCTCCACATCGCGGAGCACCTGCCGGACGTGGTGAAGATCCAGCAGCTGCTCCATGCATTCCCGGTATGTCTCCTTCAGCAGCGGGAACGAGGTGCCCTCCGCCATGACCGCGCGCAGCAGCTCGTCGCCGCGCACGCGCTTCAGCCAGGATGGTGTGCGCTGGAAGCCGCGCGTAAGCAGCAGGGACGTTTCCGCCAGTTGCCTGAAGCGGGCGGCGAACATCTGGGAGGTTGGCACGGCATCGAGCAACGTCCGTTCGATCGTCCGGGAGTTCACCGCTCGGATGCGCTCCAGCAACAGCGGGTCCCAGACGCGGAACACGAGCTCGATGCCATTGTCCTTGGCGGTGGTGTACAGGTCGTGCGGGTATTCGCGCTCCAGATGATGCTGCAGTGCGAGCAGCCAGGTGCGGTTGAATCGCCGTCCGAACCAGCTGTGAATGACCACATGGGTCATCCCCGAATCATCGGTGAACCATTCGACGACGATGCGACGGTGCGAAGGCATGGCGGAGGCCGCCCGCTGCGCCTGGATCAGGCTGATGAGGCTTTGCGCCGCCTCCGCGGACAGATGATGCTCGGCCATCAGCAGCTCTTCAGCGCGTTGCCGAGCTTCGGGTTGTGAAGGCTGGGCCTCATCCAGAAGCCGCACGAGCCGCTCGACGAGTTCCCCGATCTCCAGGCTGAGCTCGAAGCTTCGGCCTTGTCCTTCCGCCCGCCAGAACGGGATCTCGCCCAGGCCTGAACCGGCTTCGATCACCTCCACCCGGTCGGAGCGGATCGAGCGGATGCGCCAGTTGGTGGCGCCGAGCTGGAAGACATCCCCGACGCGAGATTCAAAGACATACTCCTCATCCAGCTCTCCGAGATGGACGCGCGTCTCCGCATGATAGACGGGGAAATTCGTGCTGCTCGGGATCGTCCCTGAGCCTGTAACCGCGCGATAGGCGGAGCTGGAGAAGCCTCGCAGCACGCCGGTTGCCGGATCGCGGTCGATGAGCGGCCTTACGCTCGGACAGGCGCCGCACAGCATGTCCAGCAGCTCATCAAACTGCTCGCGCGGATAATCGGCGTAGTTGTCGCTGCGGCGGATGAGGCGGTACAGGTCGTCGGCGAGCCACTCATCCTGCGAGACGATCGCGACGATCTGCTGCGCCAGCACGGCGCCCAGATGGCGCGGAATCTGGATCGGCTCGGTCTGCTTGCGATGGATGCGCGCGGCGAGCACGGCCACCTCTGGCAGCAGGCCGCGGCTGCGGACGATGATCGTGCCGCGGCTGATCCCGCCGACCCGATGCCCGGCGCGGCCGAAGCGCTGGATGCCGGACGCGGCGGTGAAAGGGGAATCGATCTGCAACACATGATCGACGTCTCCGATATCGATGCCGAGCTCAAGCGAGGAGGTGGCGACAAGGCATCGCAGCTTGCCTTCCCTGAGCAGCTGCTCGGTCTCCAGACGCCGCTCGCGCGATACGCTGCCATGGTGGCTGCGGCAGAAGCCTTCGCCGCACATTTCGTTGAGCCTACTGGACAGCCGCTCGCACTGCCGCCTGTTGCCAACGAAGATGAGCGTGGTGGCTCCCTCCCTGGTGTGGCGCAGGATCTCCTCGACCAGGGGGGTCCAGACATCCTCCCGCCTGTTCAGCAGCCTCTCTCCGTAAGCGGGCACGGTGACCCGAACCTCCAGACGGCGGTTCATGTCGCTCTCGACGATCTCCACGGGACGAGGCGCGTGCTGTCCATCGGCAGCTTCTTCCTGGCCGCCGAGGTAGCGCGCGATCCGTTCCGCGGGATTGATCGTCGCCGAGACGCCGATGCGCTGAGGAGTCCCGTCGCACAGCACGCTCAACCGCTCCAGGGTCAGGGAGAAATGGACACCGCGCTCGCTTGCGGCGAGATCGTGGATCTCGTCAACGACGATGTGGCGGACGGTGCGGAGCATCTCCCGGGCTCTCGGCGAGGTGAGCAGGATGTAGAGCGATTCCGGTGTGGTGACGAGCACATCCGGGGGATGGCGCAGCATGGAGGCGCGCGTGTTCTGCGTCGTGTCCCCCGTGCGCACGCCGACGGTGATGCCCGGCCATGGCATGCCTGCCGTCACCGCGCGTCGTTTCCACTCGGCCGTATAGTCGAACAGATGCTCGCGAATATCGTTGTTCAGCGCCTTCAGCGGCGTCACATACAGGATGCGCACGCCACCCTTGTCAGTTCGCCTGGCAGGCTCGGCCAGCTTGTCCAGCACCAGCCTGTTGAGCAGCGGCATGAGCGCCGCCAGCGTCTTGCCGGAGCCGGTGGGGGCTGCGATCAGCGTGTGCGCGCCGGCGGCGACCAGCGGCCAGGCCCGCAGCTGCACGTCGGTGGCCTCGCCGTACTTGTCCGAGAACCAGGAGGCAAGCACCGGATGCCAATGTTCACGCGCTGTCATGGTTTCACCTTCCTTGTCCGCTTGAGTGATACAGGTCAGGAGAACCGGGTATGGATTGGATTGCTGACTTTCCGAACAGTCACTGGAGTCTGGCTTCAGGAGATGGTTCGTTGCGGCGGGAAGACGGGTCTCAGCGAGATCCTCCGTTCCTTGGTCCCGCCAGCAGCAATAGCATAGATAAACACAGCCTACTTATAAATATATCTCACCCGTCGGATGAATGGTACTTTGAAGCACGTTCAGGGCAGAGCAGTGGACCGTAAAGGGGATCACCGTCGGAGGGATGGTACCTGGGCGCACAGAAAAGGATCATGGACTCATTGACTCTTGCGCGACAAAGTGGTATTCTTTTCGTATCAAAAACATAGTAATACAATCGGAATAATAAATATATATGGATATTATATGAAAGATCGACCGGTTCTGCGCGGAATCATCTTACGTAATCAATCAGAGCATGGTCATGGGAAAGGACGGATAGGCATGGAGAGGCATATTCATATTGGCTACAACAACCTGGAGCTCGCAGCGACGCTGCATTATCCGGTTGTGCAGGATGAAGCGGACTGGAAGTGCTCGCACCCTGCGGTGGTGATCTGTCACGGATTCGTCGGCAATCGCATCGGCATGGATCGCCTGTTCGTCAAGGCGGCGAGAAGGCTCGCGGAAGCCGGTTATGTCGTGCTGCGCTTCGATTATGCGGGGTGCGGGGAGAGCGACGGCGACTATGGCAGCACCGGCATCGGCTCGCTCATCGAGCAGACGAGAAGCGCGATCGATGTCGTCTTCGATCTCGACATCGTGGATGCGAGCCGCATCACCTTGCTCGGCCACAGCCTGGGCGGGGCGGTGGCTGTCCTCACCGCTGCCCGGGACAGACGAGTTCGCAACCTGGTCCTGTGGGCGCCGGTGGGCCATCCGCATCAGGACATCATCGGCATCATCGGCAACAGACTGTATGAAGAAGCGCTGACGAAGGGGCAGACCGAATACCTCGGGTATACGTTCCAGGCGTCATTCTTCCAGTCGCTGATGCTTTTCCAACCGTTGGTGCTGGCGCGAGAGTTCACCGGAGATGTGCTGCTCATCCACGGCACGGGAGATACGGTCATCTCATCGGAGAGCAGCTTCCTCTACCAGAAGATCTTCTGGACGCGCAAGCAGGGCATCTGCGACAAGGAGATCATCATGCAGGCGGACCATAGCTTCTCCACTCGAGGACATGCGGAGCAAGCCATCACGAAGACGATCGACTGGCTGGAGAACAAGGAGAAAAACAAGCTGGGCTGGTACGACTGGACGATCTGAAGGCCCTGTGCGAGACGGCTTCCCATCGGGTGATCGGGAAGCTTTTTTGCTTATATCGCTTTCCTGGGTGGCAGCAGCTTCCATAATATCCGTATTGGTGAGGCAAAATATCTAAAAATAGGGGGATAAAAAGCAAATTTTCGTACCTTGCGATTGCTGTTTGCAATCAAGTAACATATGAAGATAGGACACAGACAGATGGAGGGTAAATGATGGCTGAAAGTTTGATTGGTGTTCCTTTGGAAGGTTTTGCAGAGTTCAGCAGAAAGGTGGCGGCAGAGGGAGCGGTGCTGACCCGCAACCAGGATCAGGTATTGCCGCTTACCGCCGGGGATCGGGTCTCCATCTTCGGACGCATCCAGATCAACTACTATCGCAGCGGTACCGGATCAGGCGGCAGCGTCAACGTACCGTACACCACGAACCTTCTGGACGGGTTGCGCAGCAAGAAGCAAATCACCGTCAACGAAGAGCTCGCTTCTACATATGAAAAATGGATCGAGGAGCATCCCTTCGACAACGGCGGGGGAGGCTGGGCGGCAGAGCCATGGCATCAGCAGGAAATGCCGCTGACCGATGAGCTGGTGGCGAGCGCCAGGGCGAAGTCGGACAAAGCCGTGATCGTCATCGGACGCACCGCCGGCGAGGACAAGGACAACGCGGCGGCGCCGGGCAGCTATCTGCTCACGGATGATGAGCTGTCGATGCTGAAGCTGGTGACGAAACATTTTGACAAGACGGTTGTCGTACTGAACGTGTCCAATATCATCGACATGAGCTGGGCGGATGATCCGTCTTACGCGCATCCGATCTCCAGCATCATTTATTCCTGGCATGGCGGCATGGAGGGCGGCAACGCGATCGCGGATGTGCTCGTGGGCGACGTCACTCCGAGCGGCAAGCTGACGGATACGATCGCCTATTCGATCGAGGACTATCCGTCGACGGCCAACTATGGCAATGAATTCAAAAATTATTACCAGGAAGACATTTACGTCGGTTATCGCTACTTCGAGACGTTCTGTCCGGACAAGGTGCAGTTCGAGTTCGGCTACGGGCTGTCCTACACGGAGTTCAGCATCGAGCCTGAAGAAGCCAGGTCGTTCGAGAAGGACGGCGGCGTATGGCTGGAGATCGGCGCGAAGGTTACGAACATCGGCGATGTCTATGCCGGCAAGGAAGTCGTGCAGGTCTATGTCGAGGCGCCGCAGGGCAAGCTCGGCAAGCCGGTGAAGGTGCTGGCCGGATTCGCCAAGACGAAGCTGCTCGCGCCGGGCGAATCGGAGCGCGTCGTGGTGAGCTTCCCGCTGAACTCCATCGCCTCGTATGACGATGCCGGGGCTACCGGTCACCGTTCGGCCTATGTGCTCGAAGCGGGCATCTACAAGCTGCATGTCGGCAACAGCGTGAAGAAGACCGAGGTCGTTCGCGTGAATGGCGGCGAAGGCTATGAGCTCGCTGAGCTGGTCGTGGTTCAGCAACTGCAGGAGGCGCTCGCGCCTGAGGAACCGTTCCAGCGCCTGAGACCGGGCGCGCGCCGCGACGACGACACCTATGAGATGGTCTACGAACCGGTACCAACGCGCACGGTATCGCTTGCGGAGCGCATCGAGC
This sequence comes from uncultured Paenibacillaceae bacterium, assembly GCA_937957685.1. GTDB lineage: Bacteria > Bacillota > Bacilli > Paenibacillales > DA-C8 > Insulibacter. The sequence goes on along the minus strand of CALGAO010000143.1, from coordinate 31,201 downwards.
AGAACATGCCGAAGACGCACGAACAGACAGGCAATCAAGGGTATACGTTGCAGGATGTGCGGGACGGCAAGGTGACCATCGAGCAGTTCATCGCGCAGCTGTCCGACGAGGATCTGGCGACGATCGTGCGCGGCGAGGGCATGAGCAATCCGCTTGTGACTCCTGGTACGGCATCGGCATTTGGCGGCATGAGCGAGAGCCTGCGCAAGTATGGCATCCCGATCGGCTGTACGGCTGACGGCCCGTCCGGCATCCGCATGGACAGCGGCCACAAGGCGACGCAGGTGCCGATCGGCACTTTGCTCGCGGCAACCTGGGATCCGGCGCTGGTCGAAGAACTTTATGTGCTGGAAGGCAAGGAGCTGCTCCGCAACGAGATCGACCTGCTGCTCGGACCGGGCATGAACCTGCGCCGCAGCCCGCTGAACGGACGCAACTTCGAATACTTCTCCGAGGACCCGCTGATCACAGGTGTATTCGGAGCCGCATGCACGGTCGGCATCCGCAAGGGCGGTGCCTATGCGACACTGAAGCATTTCGCCTGCAACAACCAGGAGCTGCACCGCACGAAGGTCGATGCTGTCGTCTCCGAACGCGCGCTGCGCGAGCTCTATCTGAAGGGCTTTGAGATCGCGGTGAAGCAGGGCGACGCCAAGTCGATCATGACATCGTACAACCCGATCAACGGCCACTGGGCCGCATCCAACTACGACCTGAACACCACCATCCTGCGCAAGGAATGGGGCTATGACGGTATCGTCATGACCGACTGGTGGGCGACGATGAACGATCCGGTGACGGGCGGTCCGGCATCCAGGACGTACACGAACCATATGGTGCGCGCGCAGAATGACCTGTACATGGTCGTGCCGAACTACGGCGCCGAGATCAATGCGAGCGAGGACAACACGATCGAGTCACTGGCGAACGGCACGTTGACGCGCGGCGAACTGCAGCGGTCTGCGATCAACATCTGCCGCTTCCTGATGCAGGCGCCGGTATTCTCCCGCAAGCAGAAGCTGGCAGCCGAGCCGATCGTGACGATCGGGGCGCGAGAATCGGCACCTGCGGGGTATGAGGAGATTCATGCGCTGGAGGATTACCTGGAGGTGAAGCCTTCGGCTGAAGGCACCGCGCTCATCGAGGTGAAGCAGCGCGGCTACTACCGGGTGCTCGCGCGCATCATGAAGGAAGGACAAAACGTCGCGCAGAGCGCTTGCAACGTGACGCTGAACGGGCAGTGGGTGTCCACGCCGCAGACGAACGGCACCGCCGGCAACTGGACGAGACAGATCCTGGCCAAGGCCGAGCTGGAGCCTGGCTTCTATGAGATGAAGCTGGATCATGTCAAGCCGGGCCTGACGATCGACTGGATCGGTTTCACGCGGCTGTAAGCTGCATGATGGATCATAGAAATAGGAGAGGGTCGCCTGGATGGCGGCCCTTTCTGTCTGTGTACGCCCATCTTGGTGAGAGGACGGGGGCTAGGCGCCCCATCCTGCTCGATTATAGCGGAAGCGGTCGAAGTGTACGATTTTTCGAACAAAATCACCGGAGTTGAAGCAATTTGGGTCGGAGATGTACGATTTTTCGAACAAAACCATCCGCGCATGAGGCAATTTGGGTCGGATTTGTACGATTTTTCGAACAAAATCACCGGCGCTTAAGCAAATTTGGATGGTTTTGTACGATTTATCGAACAAAACCACTGGCGCTTGAGCCAATTTGGTCGGAGATGTACGATTTATCGAACAAAACCACTGGCGCTTGAGCCAATTTGGTCGGAGATGTACGCCCCGTTCCTTTACCCCGCCTGGAAATACAAGGCCAAACCCGCACATAACATGACGATTCCTCATATGCGATAGGCGTAGAGGGCCAAATTGTTGGGTTCCACCTTGCCTTCACGCCGCCACCAATTGCACAGGTACCAATAGAACCGCGGCGTAAGCAGCGAAATAAGGCCAAGGATGATCAGAGCCGCGATAAAGAACCACACAAACGCCACCTTCTCTGTTGCAAAATACATTCCCCAATGAATGGCATATCCCGCATGTGCTCAATGAATGGAGAACAAGAACACCAGAATGAAGTGCAAAGAGTTCGGTCGCTTTTCACTTCCATCATGCAGCAGGACAACAGCACCCTTATCGCGAAGCGGTAAAGAACAGGCAAAAAACGCAAGAATTGATCATTGTTTTCCAGTCGAACAGATTGAATAATAAGGACAATAGCTATTATTGACGTCAATCATAGTGAAATGAGGGAACAACCGATGCGAGGACCGGCCGGCCAAGTGGTCAAGCTTCTGCTGTTTGTTTCCGTTTGCCTGTTTGTCATCCTTTCATGCGACAGGAGTCAGACAGCTAACCAACAAGAAGAAATCACGAATATCGCATATGAGGAAATGGGACTGAGCCGTTATGATCCGGTGATCACGCTGTCGTTTGCGGGTGAGGACAGCATCTTCATCGATGAGATTATGAGCATTCATCCGGAGGAAACGCTCACGAGCAATCGATGGATACGGCTTTATGAGGAAGTGCTGGGGATCCGGATTGTTTACGACTGGATTGAGAAGGGGGATACCTATCGGCAGAAGCTGAGCTTCGCCATCTCCTCCGGCGTCATTCCTGACGTCGTCAGGGTGAAAGCGAGTCAACTGCGCATTCTGAGCAACGCTGGCCATATCCAGGATCTGACGGAGGCGTATAACCGCTATGCGACGGATCTGACGCGGGAGATCTTGACCCAGGAAGGAACCGGGCCTTTCCAGACGGCCACCATCGACGGGAAGCTGATGGGCATTCCGCAGAATGACTCGTCCATCGACAAGGCCAATGTGATCTGGATTCGCTCCGATTGGCTTGCCAATCTCGGTCTCGACCCGCCTGGGACGATGGAGGATCTGCTCGCGATTTCGAAAGCGTTTACGGAGCAGGACCCGGATCGCAACGGGCTGCAGGATACCTATGGCATCGCGGCCACCAACTATCTCTGGGACCCGGTGGCCGGGCTGCATGGCTTCATGGCCGGCTATGATGCGTATCCGCAACTATGGATCGAGGACGATGCCGGCAATCTGGTGTATGGCGGCATCCAACCCGAGGTGAGGACGGCGCTGGCCGTGCTGCAGGAGCTGTACCGCGATGGTCAGATCGATCCGGACTTTGCGATCAAGAACGGAGAACAGGTTCGACGCGATATCGCGGAAGGCAAGATCGGCATCATGTACGGCGAGCAGTGGGGATCTTTTCACGTGGGGGGGAGACTGGGCTCCGACGAAAACGCGGACTGGCAAGCCTATCCGATCGTCTCCGCTCTTGGCAAGCTGCCGAAGGTCCCCCTCAAATTCTCGACGACCGAGTACTTTGCCGTCAGAAGCGGCTACGAGCACCCGGAAGCGCTGGTGAAGCTGTTCAATCTCCATCTGGAGAAAAATTGGGGGGAAACGGCTGAATACGAGACCTACTACAACGATTCGGCGGCCGTCTGGCAGTTGTCTCCCGTCAAGCCGTTCCCGCCGATGAAGAATATCAACGCCTACCGACAGCTGGCGGAGTTTGAGAGAACCGGCCATGGCACGCAGATGGGCGACGAAGCAAGGACGATCTGGAAATACATTCAGTCCTGGCGGAATGAAGGGCAGGCAGGAGGATGGGGCTGGGAACGCACCTATGGGCCAGGCGGCGCCTATTCCATCATTGATGCATACGACAGGAACGGCCAGCTGCTGTATGACCGATTCACCGGAGTAGCCACCCCGACGATGATCGATCGGGAATCCTTCCTCCACGACCTGCAGAACGAGGTGTACATCAACATCATCCTGGGAGGCCCCCTCGAGGATTTCGACCAGTTCGTGGAGCAATGGCGATCGCTTGGCGGCGATCGCATCACCGAAGAGGTCAACGAATGGTACCGCGCCCAGAATTGATCGCCAAGCCGCATGCACACTCCTGTGATCGTCGCGACCTCCAACCATCAAACGAGCCTGTAACGGGGGAATCATCTTTGTTGAAAATACCGAACCTGTCTCTCCGACATTCGATCTTCATGAGGATGATCGCCTTGTATCTGGTCGTTGTCCTGCCGATTATCCTGCTCAGCCTGTACTTGTACAGCTGGAGTTACAACAACGCGAGCGATGAGCTGTCGCATGCCGCGGAGTCGCAGCTTGCCTTCTATCTCGATGAAATGGAGCGGGAGATCACCTGGCTGGAACTGGAGATGTTCGACATCATGGAGGATGTCGATCTTCGTCGCTCGTCGGTCACCTGGTCGCTGCTGGATGCCGTGGCCAGAAAGAACAGCCTGAACTATGCGATGCAACGTCTCACCTCGATCAAGAACAGCAGCGCCCTGATCGCCGATGTATGCCTTCACCTTCGCACCGCCGGAAAGACGATCTCGGCGAAGAACGGCATAGACGATCTGGATGGGGCCATGTTTCATGGGTTGTATACGCAGGCGCTCAAGCGGGAAGGCAGATTCTTGCTGCATGGCGATTCCCTTCATCTCGTTGCGCTCAAGCTGAGCGGCATGAAAGATGAGCTGCCGCTGTTTATCGTACAGATCCAGCTGGACGAGGCGCAGCTTCGCCATTCGCTGTCGCGATTGAATCTGTACGAAACGAGCGGAGCATTCCTCATAGCCGAGACCATGGACTATGCGCTCACGAGCCGCGAGGAGGACGAGCCGCTGCTCACAGAATATCTCAACCAGAGAAGTGCCGGGACGGGTGCGATGCTCATTCATGATTGGCATGGCCGAACCTATCAGATGAATCATGCCTATTCGGAAGATCTTCAGATGTCGGTTGTGACCTTCCTGCCGGAGGAAGAGGTCAAGCGGCCGCTCGGCAAGTTCAAGCTGTGGGCCTGGGTCTATGCCACCGCTACGCTGCTCGCCGTTGTGCTTTATTCCTATATCAGTTACAAGAAGGTGCACAAGCCGCTCCTGCTGCTGGTGAAAGGGTTTCGCAAGATGGAAGGTGGTGTGCTGGATATCCGTATCGATCATAACCAACGCGATGAATTCGGGTATCTGTACGATCGGTTCAACCAGATGATCAAGCGCCTGCAGAATCTGATCGAACAGGATTTCAAACATCAGATGATGATGCAGAGAGCGGAGCTGAAGCAGCTGCAATCGCAGATCAATCCGCATTTTCTTTACAACAGCTTCTTCATCCTGCACTCGATGGCGAAGGTCGGCGATCTGGAGCGAATCGAGGAATTTACGCTGATGATCGGGGAATATTTCCGGTTCATCACGCGAAACGGGGAAGACTTCGTCAGATTGGGTGAAGAGGTTCACCATTCCCGCATGTATACGGAGATTCAGAAGCTGCGTTTCTCTCGCCGGATCAAGGTGGATTTTGACGAGCTGCCTGGTGAACTGGAGCAGATCAAGGTGCCGAAGTTGATCATCCAGCCGATCATTGAGAATGCTTATGAGCATAGCCTGGAGAACGTGGAGCAAGGCCGCTTGAGCGTCTCCTTCGAGGTGGTGGGCAAACTCCTCCGCATCATCATCGAGAACAGCGGCGAGATCAGCGATGCCGAGCTGGAGGAGCTGCGTCACAGACTGAAGCGCTCGTCAGAGTCGTATGAGATGACCGGCATGATCAATATCCACAGGCGCTTGCAGCTTGCATACGGCGAGGAGAGCGGGCTCGTCCTGGACAGAAGTGAGCTCGGCGGACTGAAGGTGCAGATTCAGATCAAGCTTGCGGATGGGGAGGAAGATCATGATGCACAGGATGCTCATCGTGGATGATGAAGAGATCATCACCGACAGTTTGTATGAGGTGACCCGGAAGCTGCTGCCGGATGAGCTCGATGTATGCAAGGCGTATTCGGCGCGGGAGGCGCTCGCCTGGCTGTCCCGCACGCGGATCGATATCGTGCTGACGGATATTCGCATGCCCGGGATGAACGGACTGGAGCTGTCCGAGCAGATCCGGCAGTATTGGCCTCGTTGCCGAATCATCTTCCTGACGGGTCACAGCGAGTTCGACTACGCTTACCAGGCGATGAAAGTGCCCAACATCCGTTATCTGCTGAAAACCGAAGGTTACAACAAGGTGCTGGATACCGTTCGCGAGGTGCTCGAGGAGATCAGGCACAGTGAACGGATGGACCAACTCATCAATCAATCGCGCGATCGGGCGGGACAGCTGGAACTGATGTGGCAGACGGACTATTTCCGCCACTTGATTCAGGACTCGCCGGATAAGGACCTCGCGCAACTGGAGGATGATTTCCGTCAACTGAACATCTGTCTGGACGCGCGTTCGCCCGTTGTTCTCGCGCTGGGACACATCCAATATCCGGACGGCCTCTCCTATATGGAGCGGCGCGAGCGGCTCAACGGGGTCAGACTGGTATGGAATTCATACCTGACGGAACGGCCCATCAGCATCGTCATCGAAGACAAGTACGGGGATCTGGTCTGGTTCATCCAACCCGACAAGGCGGAGGGGCGATTCGTTCCGCATCTGATTCGCTACCTGGAAGGGACGATGGAACTTATCCAGCAATCCGTGATGGAGTCGTCCGGGCTGGTGCTTACGTTCGCGATCAACGGTGAGCCATGCACCTGGACGGAAGCGTCCTTGCAATATGAACGCCTCCATCTGCTCATGCATCTCCGCTTTGGCGGCGGCATGCCGGCGATCATCAAGGCAGGTCAGGAGGAGAGCGAGGATCTGCAGAGCCGTGAGGAATACCGGATGAAGCAGAAGCTGGATATTCTGGCTGCCCACCTCGATGCAGGCCGGGAGGATGATTTCATCGCAGGTTTCGATGAAGTGATGATGACCGTCGTCTGCATGGACACCACGAATCCTCCGCTTGTGATGGAAACCTACTACGGGATCGCGTTGTCTCTCCTGGGGCATATCAATCGTTCCGGCTTGCACGGGATGATCGGCGACTATGGCAAGTTGATGCGATTCGATGAACATGGTTCGCTCAGTGAAGCGTTCGTGTATCTGTATCAGATCGCCCGTCGCATATTCACCCATAACCGACTCAAGGAGAAGGACCGGGCCGCGAAGATCATCGATCGACTGTGCCATTATATCCTGACGCATCTGAACGAGGATCTGTCGCTCGTACGACTGGCGGAACTGCATTATTTCAATCCGTCCTATCTGTCGAGATTGTTCAAACAGGAGAAGGGCATGAACCTGTCGGACTACATCGAGCAATGCCGGATCGCCAGGGCGAAGGAACTGCTCCAGGATCGCGACCTGAAAGTACGGGAAGTGGCGGCGGCCGTCGGCTATGACGCCGCGCATTCCTTCACCCGCTTCTTCAAGAAGACGACAGGAGTGTCTCCGCAGGAATACAGAGATCAACTGATCAAAGGGGGATAAGAGCCATTCATGTGGATGAGGAACCACAAGCACAGGATGTTGGTGATCGCTGTCGCGGCGGTCATCGTCATCGGTGCTGCGATATGGGGATTCTGGCAAGCTGCCGGTAGCGGGCAGGCGGATCCGGGAGAGCCGCCGCCATATGCGACCAACCCGATCATCTGGGCGGATGTCCCGGACCCGAGCGTCATCCGGGTGGGGAACGTATACTACATGTCCAGCACGACGATGCATATGATGCCCGGCACGCCCATCATGCGTTCGACCGATCTGGTCAATTGGGAGATCATCGGGTATCCATACCAGCGGCTGGAGGAGAACGACGCCTATGCGCTGCGAGGCGGTCAGAACGCCTACGGGAAAGGGGCATGGGCCAGCAGTCTGAACTACCGCGACGGCAGGTTCTATGTCCTGTTCGCCGCGCTTGATACGGGCAAGACCTATCTGTTCAGCACCGATGATCCGGCCGGAAGATGGGAACGGACGGAATTCAACACCTATATGCACGATCCGTCGCTCCTGTTCGACGATGACGGCAAGGCGTATATCATTCACGGCCGCACGGATCTAAGGATCAGCGAACTGAGCCCGGACCTGACATCGCTGAATCCGCACGGATTGAACCAGACGATCATCCCCTCGGGCCAGGAGGGCATGGAAGGCGCACACGCCTACAAGATCAACGGCAGATACTACATCGCCACGATATGGTGGGAACAGGGCAACATACGGAGGCAATACATCTACCGCGCGGACCGGATCGACGGGCCATATGAAGGACGTCTCGCGCTCAGCGATACGATGGGGTACAAGAACAACGGCGTCGCGCAGGGCGGCCTGGTCGATACGCCGGACGGCAAGTGGTATGCGATGCTGTTCCAGGATCATGACGCGGTCGGACGCATCCCCGTGCTGGTACCGGTGCGCTGGGAGGACGGCTGGCCGGTGTACGGCGATGAGGAGGGCAAGGTTCCGCTGACGTTTGTGAAGCCGCCGGGTACCAGCAGCTTCACGACAGAGCTGGTGCGCAGCGATGACTTTTACCAGGAGGGCATCATCGAGGAGGAACCGGAACCGGTCGCCGAACCTGATACGAACGTGGAATTCACGAAAAATTATGACTTTGCCGACGGCTTGGCCAATTGGAAGGCGCGAGGCTCAGAGGTGCGCATCCTGACGGAGGACGGCAACCGGATCGCCCACGTGACCAAACGCGTTCATACCTGGGCGGGGATCGAGCAGAGCTTCAGCTGGCGGATGCAATCCGGCAAGGAGTACAAAGCGACATTCCGCATCAGGTACACGGAAGGACCGGAGCAGAAGGAATTTGTCCTGACGGCCCAGAAGACGAGCGGCGGGCAAACTTCGTACCAGAACCTGGTGAGGGGGGTTGCGAACAGGGGCGAATGGACGGTGATCCAGGGCACCTTTGTAATCGATGACGATCCGTCCAGCCTTGACCTGTTCCTCGAGACTCCCTGGGTCGAACAGCCGGATGCGGAGCGGGATATGATGGACTTCTATGTGGATTATGTATCGATCAAGGAGAATCTGCCTCCCCCTTCCGCGAACCCGGAAGCAGCGCCGAACGGCTCGAAGCTGGGACTGACCTGGCAATGGAACCACAACCCGGACAACAGCCGTTGGTCGCTCACGGAGAGAAGGGGGTATCTGCGGCTGCGCACAGCGAGTGTGGCCGAATCCATCGAGCAGGCGCGGAACACGCTGACCCAGAGAACCCAAGGCCCCTACAGCTCCGGCTGGATCTCGCTCGATACGCGACATATGCTGGAGGGCGATGTGGCGGGACTGGCGGCCTTCCAGCAGGAGTATGGGCTCATCGGCGTGACGAAGCAAGATGGCCGTTCCTATCTCATCATGGCGGAGAGAAGCGGAGAGCGGGCACGGGAGGAACTGCTGGCTGAGCAGGTGTACCTGAAGATCGACATGGACTTCAGCCAGGATGTGGCGAGCTTCTATTACAGCTATGACGGCACTTCATGGACGCAGTTCGGCTCGCAGCTCAGGATGCGGTACACGCTGCCGCATTTTATGGGCTACCGCTTCGCCATCTTCAATTATGCGACGAAGCAGTTGGGCGGCTATGTCGACGTCGATTATTTCCGCTTCGAACCCGAGCTGACGGGCGAATCCACCCCGCTGGAGCTGACGGCCGGCATCGGTGGAGGGGAGATCATCATGGGCAGCGACCCGTCGATGGTGTATGACGTGCCTGTGGTAGTCAATCAGCTTCCCGCATACGGGAATATCGCGAGCATCCGGATGGAACTGCATATACCGCAAGTTCTGGAGGTGCTGGAGATCGTGCCGGATGATGGGCTGCGCGCCGAGGTGCGGCTGGAGGCGACGGACGGTGGCGTGCGGGCGACCTTCCTGTCCACTTCATCCGGTCCTGTTCGCTACGACAAACAGGGGGATGGCATACCGAGGTTGGCCGTGATTCGTTTGCGGATGAAGCAAGCCGTGGAAGATACACAGATCGGGGAGGTGGGCATACGCGAGATGATCATTCAATATGAGGACCATCGGGAAGAGTCGTATGACGTAAGCGGCGCTCATGCCAGGGTGAGCATGACGATACTGGCTAGCGCGGTGGGCAAGGTGCCGCCCTATGGCAATCCGCTGGTTTCGAACAAGTTCGGTGCGGACCCTTATGCGCTGGTCTATCAAGGCCGGGTCTATCTGTATATGACGGCGGACGCCTTCGAGTATGACGCCAACGGCCATATCAAGGAGAATACTTACGGTACGATCAACAAGATCACGGTGATCTCCTCCGATGATCTCGTCAACTGGACCGATCACGGCGAGATTCATGTCGCCGGACGGGATGGCGCGGCGAAGTGGGCCACGCAATCATGGGCCCCTGCCGTCGCACACAAGGTGATCGATGGCAAGGATCGATTCTTCCTGTACTTCGCCAACAACGCGAGCAACATCGGCGTGTTGACCAGCGACAGTCCGCTGGGCCCCTGGGTCGATCCGATCGGCAAGCCCTTGATCGAGCGTTCGACTCCTGGCGTGGCGGGTGTGCACTGGCTGTTCGATCCTGCCGTGCTCGTCGATGACGATGGCAGCGCCTATATCTACTTCGGAGGAGGCGTCCCGGAAGGACAGTGGGAGCATCCGATGACGGCGCGCGTCATGAAGCTGGGCGATGACATGATCAGCGTCGTTGGCGAGGCCGTGACGATCGATGCGCCGTACATGTTCGAGGACAACGGCATCCATAAGTTCAATGGCGTCTACTATTATACGTATTGCTCGAACTTCTACAGCGGGGAGCGTCCACCGGGAAGCCCGGGAGCGGGAGAGATCGTCTATATGACCAGCGACAGCCCGATGGGGCCGTGGGCATACGGTGGTTCGATCCTGAAGAATCCTGGCCATTTCTTCGACGTGGGCGGCAACAACCATCATGCGATCTTCGAGTTCGGCGGGGACTGGTACATCGCCTATCACGCGCAGACGTTATCCAAGGCGATGGGCCACTTCGGCAAGGGGTATCGGTCCACGCACCTGAACCGGGTGTTCTTCGACGACAGCGGCGCGATCCTGGACATCCAGGCCGATTACCAGGGCGTGGAGCAAGTCCAGGCGCTCGATCCGTACGAGCGGGTGGAAGGCGAGACCTTCGCCTGGCAAGCTGGCGTGAAGACGCGCCCGATCGCGCCGGAAGATCCGGTTCAGAGGGCGCTTGCGGATATTCATGGCGGTGACTGGATCGCCCTGTCCAGAGTGAACTTCGGTGAACAGCCGGCGGCCTCGTTCACGGCTGCGATCTCCAACGTACAGGCTGACGGGTTCATCGAGATTCGCATAGACGGACTGGACGGGCAGCGGATCGGCACGCTTCAGGTGCACGCGGCTGATGTTGGCTCAGGCTGGACCGAGCTCACGGCAGCACTGCAACCGGTGCAAGGTGTTCATGACGTGTATCTGATCTTCTTCGGCCCCCCGGATATCCCTTTGTTCGAGTTAGATTATTGGCGGTTGAACCGATAAGCAAACGGCAAGGAGCAAGAAGAACGGCTGCCGGCTCCGCTGAAGAGCTGGCAGCCTTCGATGATGCGAGACGGAAGGATGTGTACAGCAGATGATCATCACGAACCCCGTGATCTGGGCGGATGTCCCTGATGTCAGCGTGATCCGGGTCGGAACGACGTATTACATGGTCAGCACGAGCATGCATACGATGCCGGGTTGCCCGATCATGAAGTCGGTGAATCTGAAGGAGTGGAAGCTGATCGGTTATGTCTTCGACACGCTGGAGGACCATGATGCGCACAACTTGCTGGACGGCAGGGGGATATACGGCAAGGGTTCCTGGGCGGCATGTCTTCGGTACCATCAAGGAACGTTCTATGTGTGCTTCTCCTGCAATGACATGAATCGCTTCTATATTTATACCACTCAGGATATCGAGCGTGGCCCATGGAAACGTCACGCGTTCGAAGGCATCCGTCATGATCCGAGCCTGCTGTTCGATGATGACGGCAGGGTCTACGTCATCTATGGCAATGGCGACATCCGAATCAGGGAGATGACGGCCGATGGGACGGGCTTCCAACCTGGCGGCCTCGATCAGCTGCTGCTGGAGACGCCGCGTGAGGGCATCGGGCTGCGTTGCGAGGGTTGCCATGCCTACAAGCTGAATGGCTTCTATTATCTGCTCTTCATCGAATGGCCGAGAACCGGGAGCGCTCGTCGCCGCGTGGTCGGCTATCGCTCAAGGCAACTGCTCGGACCTTATGAGCGCAAGGTTCTGCTGGACGATGACATGGGTTATCGCAATGCGGGAGTGGCGCAAGGCGGTCTGGTGGACTCGCCTGCGGGTGACTGGTACGCCGTCCTGTTCCAGGATCATGGGGCGGTGGGCAGGGTTCCGTGCGTGGTGCCCGTGCGATGGGAGGACGGCTGGCCGGTGTACGGGATGGACGGCAAGGCACCCAGATCCTTCGAGGCGGATGTTCCTCCATCGGATACGTACCGTCTGGTCATCAGCGACCACTTCGATTACGATGAGGATCGGTTGCGCCCGCAATGGCAATGGAATCATAATCCCGATAACCGGTTATGGTCGGTTACGGCCCGGCCCGGACATCTCCGTCTCACGACTGGCCATCTGGCAAGCCGAGTGGAGCTGGCCCGCAATACGTTGACGCAGCGGACCGAAGGCCCGACCTGCAGCGCGGTGGCGCTGTTCGATGGCGCCCGGATGAAGCCGGGGGACCGGGCGGGACTCGTCGCGCTGCAATATGATTATGGCACGGTTGGTTTCCTGATCGCTGACGATGGAACGCGGTATGTCGCGATGTGTGTACGCGGGGAAGATGGACGGGATGCGGCGTTGGAGCAGGTGCCCTATGAAGGAGAACGGGTGTGGCTAAGGATTGATTTTGATTTTCGCGATCATGCCGATACCGCTGATTTCTATTATTCCGAGGATGGCACAGAGTGGCGGAAGCTGGGGATCACGCACCAATTGCGGTATACGTTGCATCACTTCATGGGCTGCCGCATCGGTCTGTTCCATTATGCAACCCGTGAGACAGGCGGTTATGTGGATGTGGATTGCTTCCTGTACAGGGGAGGTGAATAGCTGACGGATATTATCTGCACTCACGCCGCTCCGACGATCCTTTCCATACAAAAAAAGACGAGGGGCTACCCTGCCGGGACAGCCCCTTGCGTCGTCAGGCAGATCGCTGTGCGGCGCAGGCCGCGTGATGAGCCGACGAGACATCCTGGCTCATCCCCTCGTCAAGCTGTGCATGTCAGCCGCTTGCGGTATTCGTTGGCGCTCGTTCCGACGTATTCCCTGAATTTCTTGTAGAACCAGTCCACCTCCGAATAGCCCACCCGTTGGGCGATCTCGTAGATTCGCATGTCCGTCTCCTGTAGCAGCTGTTTGGCCTTCTCCATTCTCTGCTGAAGCACATATTCATTGAACGTCATGTTCATGTGCCGTTTGAATTTCTGCCCGAGGTACGTGCTGTTGAAATGCAGCTGGCTCGAAATTTCCTTCAGCGTGATATTCTGATCTAATCTGTCCTGGACGTATCGCTTCACGATGTCGATGATGGTCGCGGACTGATCCTTCTGTGTCGCGGGCTTGGCTTGAGGCAGCAGCTGGTCACGAACATTCATCAGACATGCGATCAGATCCTCCGGTTGATAGGGATCGGGCAGATAATCGCTTACCTGGAGGGTGATGGCCTTGCGCACGATATGAAAGTCCCTGATGCCGCCGAGCAGCACGATCGGCACATGGCTGAGTTTCCGGATGCGCTCGCACAGCTTCAAACAATAGGAGGGCAGCACGCCGGAGTGAATGACCACCAGGTCATAGGCCAGCTTGTCGATCGACTGCAGGATGCCCTCGCAGATCCGGTAATCCGGCGCCGCCACGTCAAACCCGAGACCTTCCCAATCTATCAGGCTCAGCAGGTGATCTCTGGATTGAACTTCAGGATCGACCAGGAGCAGCTTCATCCTTTCATACGACCTCTCTTTCATCCCGTATGCTCTATCTCCATTATGGGACCCCTTCGGAATCCTTCTCAATGTGCAAATCTTTAGAGTTTTAGCATATTTTTACTTTCCGTTGTGAAAGGTGATTCTCAGCGCGCATGTCGATGCCGATGTTGCTCGTCCATGCGTGATGTGCATTTCTTGCGGTCCTGAACAACTGTTTACATATGACCCCACACCTTATATGGAAAATAATACCATACAACACTTCTACGGTAATCAGATGAGAAGCGTCAGGTTGTTCGTTTTTTTGTGCAAGCGCTATACTCGCCCTTGAAAGGATTCCACACTTTTTCCAAGGGGGATTGGGTATGCGCATGAGAAGAGCGATGTTCATGCTGATCACGATGGTCCTGATGATCTCACTGGTTGCCTGCAGCGGCGGGAGTAAACCTTCGTCCACAAGCAACGGAGGCGGAGGCAACACTCAGACGCAAACGGGCGGGGGCAACTCCGGAGGTGGCGGGAGCAGCAACTCCGGCGGTGATGGCGGCGGCAGTGAGGCAGCTGAAGTGGCGACCGGCAATCCAAACGCCTCACCGGAGATGGACTTCGATCTTGGCGGACGAACGCTGAGATTCGTCTCCTGGTGGAATATGGCCATCGGGGATGGCAACGCGGATGACATTCAGAAAAAAGCCAATCTCGAAGCGCTCATGAAGAAGCATAACTTCAATGTGGAGTATATCGAGATTGCTTTCGAAGAATATCAGGATAAGGTTGTGGCCTCGCTGATGGCCGGTGAACCGCTCGGCGATTACGTGCGGATGGGCAAGAAGTATATGTTCCCGGGTCTCGTCAAGCGGGATATGTTCTGGGCGGTGGACGAGTGGACCCAAAATGACAACGTCTTCAACCAGGATATCAGGAACCTGCACTCCGTATACGAAGGCAAGGCATATGGGTTCAACGATCAGCCGAATCTGATCTCCGGCGTCTTCTATAACAAGACGCTGATGAGAAATCTCGGGCTTAAGTCGCTCCAGGAGTATGTGGACGAGGACAACTGGAACTGGGATACGTTCATCAAGGTCGCCAAGGATGCGAAGCGAGATACGGACAATGACGGCAAGATCGACACGTGGGGGCTGTCCAAGGGAGACCTGCTCGATATGGCGCTCGGCGCGAACGAGACAGATATCGTCAACGTCTCGACGCGCAAGCAGAATCTGGAGGATCCGAAGGTGATCGAGGTGTTCAACTTCATCGCCGCTCTGGAGACGGAACAGGTCGTAAGACCGAGAGAGAGCGATGACTGGAGAGAACCGCGCACCTTCTTCGTACAGGGCAACACTCTCATGTATCCGGGATTCATGTACGAGATCGGAGGGTTGAGGAACGATATGCCGGATTATGAGCTCAGCTTCGTTCCGTTCCCGAAAGGACCGAGCGCCAGCACCTATCACGCGATCGAGCCAGACATGCAATTCCTGACCATCCCGAAGGTGATCGACAAGCCGCGCGAGCTGCTCTATATCTACGAGAAAATCCATGATATCGAGTCGATATATGATTATCCGGATCAGAACACACTGGAGACCAACTTCACGGATGAGAAGGACATCGCAAACGCCCGTCTGGCCGGAGAGAATATGAGGATCACCGACAGACTGCAATTCCCCGACATGCCGGTCAATGAGTTTCTGGGTGAACTGCGCAGCGGTGTGTCCGTATCCACGCTCATCGAGAAGTACAAGGATCAGTTCCAGGCGGCGATCGAAGAGGTATATCGAGACTAGAAGATCCATTCGATCACGTTAACGACGGTCCCCATGGCGAGGATTCTCCTATGGGGACCGTTTCAAGCAATAGCATGAGGGAGGGACGTTAGTCGTGAACGTCCGCTTTGGAAGATCCACAGTCGCATTCGTCATCATCGCGGTTGTCGCCCTGGTGTGGACGATCATTCCTGATCGACGGGCGGATCGACCCACGGCCTTCGCGATTGCGGATTTCACTCCGATCATCTCGGAGACGGATGAGCAAGATTATCTCCGCTATCTGGAGCATCATGCCGGAGCCGCGCGCCCGGACAGGACGATTCGCATCGAAGGCGAGGATTACAGCGAAGCGAGCGGCGGAGTCTTTGAAGTTGCGGTGCAGTATATGGGACTTGACGGCAAGGCCGTGCTCACTCCGGAAACGGGAACGATCAGTTGGAAGGTCAGGATCGAGGAGCCGGGGTTGTATCAGATCCGCATCCATTATTATCCGATGGAGGGCAAAAGTTCCGCCATTGAAAGGGAACTCTTGATCAATCATCAGGTGCCTTTCAAGGGTGCGGAGCTCTTGTTGTTTGATCGAGTATGGGACAATGCCGGCGAGATCAGACGGGATGACCGCGGCAATGACCTGCGGCCCAGGCAGGTGGAGCGGCCGCGCTGGCTCCTCGCACCGCTGTCTGACAGCGACCGGTACAGCGAAGAACCGTACCTGTTCTACTTCGACCGAGGGGAGCAGGTCATATCGCTGACCTCGCTGCGCGAGCCGATGGCGATCGACTATCTCGAACTGTATCAGGAGGAGCCGGTCCATCCTTATGCGCAGGTGAAGGCCGAATATGCCGCCAGGGGACTCAAGCCGACGCAAGGCCACATGATCATCGTGCAGGGGGAAGCGGCTGTTGGCAAGTCATCTCCGACCCTGTACCCGATCACCGATCGTTCAAGCCCTTCCGTCACCCCGTATCATGTATCGAAGCTGCGAATGAATGCGATAGGAGGCCTGAACTGGAGGCTGCCTGGTCAATGGATCGAATGGGAGTTCGAGGTGCCTGAGGACGGGCTGTATCAGATCGCCTTGAAGCGCAAGCAGGACCAGCTCCGTGGCGTGTATGCGACGCGCAGCCTGATGATCGACGACCGCATACCGTTCGAGGAGATGAAACGCATCCGCTTTAACTACAACGCCAAGTGGCAGATGGATGTGCTCGGCGGAGATGAGCCGTATGAATTCTACCTGACCAGGGGGAAGCATCGGCTCCGCCTGACGGTGACGCTGGGAGAGCTTGCGCCGCTTATGCAGACGATCGAATCCAGCGTGCTGGAGCTGAATTCGATGTATCGCAAGATCCTGATGATCACCTCGAACAACCCGGATCCGTTGCGCGACTATCAACTGGATAGGCGCATCCCCGAGATGACCGAGGTGTTCGCCAGACAGGCGGACATCATCGAATCGGTCGCGGAGTACCTGAAAGAGGTAACCGGTGAACAGGGAGACAAGGTCGCCCCTCTCAAGAATATGGTGGTGCAACTGAGAGATATGGCTGAACGGCCTGAAACAGTCGCAAGAAGGCTGAACAACTTCAAGATCAACGTCGGCGGACTCGGTACCTGGCTGCTCACCGTGCGGGAACAGCCGCTCTCTCTGGATTATCTCGTCGTCTACTCGTCTGACCAGCCATTGCCGCGCGCCGAATCCACCCTGCTCGAGGACATGAGGCATGAGATCGGCGCTTATCTGGCTTCCTATACCGAGGACTACAACAGCATAGGCAATGTGCAGGAGAAGGATCGGTCGATCACCGTATGGATCACGACCGGACGCGATCAGGCGCAGGTGCTCAAAGGCCTCATCGACGATCTGTTCACGCCGGAGACGGACATCTCCGTACAGCTCAAGCTCGTCCCGCCGGATATCTTGCTCCCGGCTACGCTGGCGGGCGAAGGACCGGATGTGGCGATGCAGATGGGGGAGGACGTCCCGGTGAACTACGCGATGCGCGGCGCCGCATACGATCTGACGCGGTTTCCGGACTTCGAGGTCGTGGCGCGGCGATTCCGGGAAAGCGCGCTCACGCCATACCGTTATGCGGGGGGTGTCTATGCGTTGCCGGAGCAGCAGTCATTCCCGATGCTGTTCTACCGCAAGGATATTCTCGCGGAACTGGGACTTGAGGTGCCCAGAACCTGGGATGATGTGTACAACATGATCTCGGTGCTGCAGAAGCACCATATGGATTTCTACCTGCCGATCGACAACACGCTGAACAACGGCAATCTCGTGCCGAATGCCACCTTCGCCATGCTGCTCTTCCAGAACGACGGCCAGTTCTATACGGATGATCACAAGCGGAGCGCGCTGGATTCGGAAACGTCGATCGAGGTGTTCCGCAGGTGGACGCAGTTCTACACGAACTATAAGTTCCCTGTTCAGGTGGACTTCCCGAACCGGTTCCGTGTGGGCGAGATTCCGATCGGCATCGCGGACTACACCACCTACAACCTGCTGACCGTGTTGGCTCCGGAGATCAAAGGGTTGTGGGACTTCACGGTGGTTCCGGGGACGCTGAAGGAAGACGGCACGATCCGGCACGATGTGGCGAGCACCACAACGGCGGTGATCTTGCTCGAGAAGGCCAGGGACAAGGACGCAGCCTGGCAATTCCTCAAATGGTGGACATCCAGGGAGATACAGGTCCTGTTCGGGCGTGAGATGGAAGCGCTCATGGGTGAGGCGGCGCGTTATCCGACAGCCAACATCGAGGCGCTCGAGCAGTTGCCCTGGCCGATGAAGGATTATCGGAATCTAAACGAGCAGTGGCAGTGGGTAAGGGGGATTCCGCAAGTGCCTGGCGGGTATTTTACGGGACGGCACCTGGACAACGCCTTCCGCAGGGTGATCAACGCCGGTGAGAATTACCGCGAGGCTCTGCTCGACTATGTCATCTATATCAACGACGAAATCGCGATCAAGCGCAAAGAATTCAATCTGCCGTAGGAGCGAGGGGTGAAGTCCATTGCATACCGAAAGCGTGAAGCAGACCGCATCGCTGAAAGTTCCCGCGAAGCAACCGTCGAGATGGACGCAGCTCAGGCGGGAGCTGTACCTGAACAGGCATTACTACATCCTGATGAGCCCGTACATGATCCTGTTCTTCCTGTTCACGGTGATTCCTGTTGTGCTCTCGTTCCTGCTCAGTTTCTTCTATTTCAATATGCTGGAGTTTCCCAGATTCATCGGCTGGGATAATTATGCCAGGCTATTCCTGAACGATGATGTGTTCATGATCGCGCTCAAGAATACGCTGCTGTTTGCCGTCATCACCGGCCCGATCAGCTATATCGCCTGTTTCCTGTTCGCCTGGATCATCAACGAACTGTCGCCGAAGATTCGCGCGATCATGACCCTGGTTTTCTATGCCCCGTCCATCTCCGGCAATGTGTTCTTCATCTGGCTGATCATCTTCTCCGGTGACAGTTACGGGTACCTGAACGGATTCCTGATGCGTCTGGGCATCATCCTGGAACCGATCCAATGGTTGCAGAACGAGCAGTATGTGCTCACCATCGTCATCATCGTGCAGCTCTGGCTCAGTCTCGGAACGAGTTTCCTGGCCTTCATCGCGGGGTTGCAGAATATCGACCGTACGATCGTCGAGGCAGGTGCCGTCGACGGGATCAGGAATCGTTGGCAGGAGCTGTGGTATATCACGCTGCCTTCGATGAAACCGCAGCTCATGTTCGGCGCGGTCATGCAGATCACCGCATCCTTCGCCGTTGCGGAGATCTCCATCGCCCTGGCCGGGTTCCCCAGCGTCAACTATGCGGCACATACCGTGGTGACCCATCTGATGGACTTCGGGACGATCCGCTTCGAGATGGGATATGCTTCCGCCATCGCAACCGTCCTGTTCATCATCATGGTCGGCACGAACAAACTGACGCAGAATCTCCTGAGAAAAGTGGGTGGGTAACGTGGCGACGAAAGCATGGTTAACCTTTCGCCTGCAGAGGAGACTGAACCGTTCGTTCACCGTAAGCTTCCTGCTCTTTGTGATTCTTGGTTTCTTCGGCGCGTTTATGGTGCTGCCGCTGGTCTATACCGTGAACAATGCCTTCAAGCCGCTGGACGAACTGTTTATCTTTCCGCCCCGGTTCTTCGTCATCAACCCGACGATGGATAACTTCTATGATCTGATCGTCCTGATGGGCAACTCGTGGGTGCCCTTCTCGCGCTATATCTCGAATACCTTGTTGATCACGATCGTCGGCACGGTCGGCCACATCCTGTTCGCATCGGCGGCCGCCTATCCGCTGGCCAAGTACCGGTTCCCCGGTTCGCGAGCGCTGTTCTCGATCGTCGTCCTGTCGCTCATGTTCTCGCCGCATGTGACCAGTGTGCCGAACTATATGGTCATGTCGTGGCTCGGCTGGATCGATACGCATGCCTCCCTGATCGTTCCGGCGCTGGCATGGTCGCTGGGGCTGTTTCTGATGAAGCAGTTTATGGAGCAGATCCCCGATGCGCTCCTGGAGGCGGCCAAGATCGATGGCGCATCGGAATACCGCATCTTCTGGAGCATCGTCATGCCCAATGTGAAGCCGGCCTGGCTCACGTTGATGATCCTGCAGTTTCCAGCCTTATGGGGTTCGGACGGCGGGAGGTTCATCTACAGCGAGAACCTGAAGACGTTGAATTACGCGCTGGGGCAGATCACCCAGGGCGGGATCGCCAGAGCAGGTGTCGCTGCGGCGGTAGCTCTCGTCATCATGATCGTGCCCATCACCCTGTTCGTCATCTCGCAGAGCAGCGTGATTCAGACGATGGCGACTTCGGGCATGAAAGATTAGAAAGGGGCGCTGCATGATGTGCAAACGTATCATCGAACGCCTGTTGTCGATCATTCTGATCCTGGTTATGTGTATGGTCTTACCCGTGAGCCATGTGCAAGCCGCCCCTCCTTCGTACCAATATTCTTACTGGGGAGATACGGTTGCCGCACCGGCTGCCTATATGGCCACCCGGATCATCGATGGCGTCATGATGGGCGCAGGAGCGCTCCAGGAACCTGCCGATATCCATGTGACGGATGATCAGGAGATCTACATCCTGGACTCCGGCAATCAGCGTGTGATCATCACGAATCATCGTTTCGAGCTGATCCGGATCATCGACGGGTTCGTTAACGAAGGCCGGATGGACTCCTTCAATAACCCGCAAGGCATCTTCGTGACAGCAGACAAGCAGCTGTACATCGCGGATACGGGCAATCAGCGCATCGTTCATCTCGCATCGGACGGGACTCTCCTGAATATCGTGCGCTCTCCTGAATCGGAGATGCTGCTCAGCACGTTCGTGTTCCAACCTGCCCGCATCGTGGTGGACCGCGCTGGACGCATGTATGTGATGACGCTCGGCGTGTTCGACGGGTTCATGGAATTCAACGTCGACGGCACGTTCACCACGTTTATCGGAGCTAATCGCGTCTACGTCGACCCGATCGAATATCTGTGGAAACTTCTGTCGACGCGCGAACAACGCAGCAGGATGGTGCAGTTTACGCCCACTGAATTCACGAATCTGGATATTGATGCCGAAGGCTTCATCTATGCCACCAACGGGGACCAGTGGGGCGATAACGTCAAGAAGCTGAATGCGCAGGGGACAGATATCTTGCGGCGAAACGGATATTTCTCACCGGGAGGGGATATCCGCTATGCATACATCGACGGACCGCCCCGGCTGATCGATATTGATGTTGCCGACAGTGAGATCTATTCGGTGCTCGACGCGAAGAAAGGCCGCATCTTCACCTATAACGGAGACGGATATCTGCTCTATGTATTCGGCGGCATCGGCAACCGCATCGGGGAATTCCATACGCCTGTAGCGATCGAACGTTTGGGCGATCACTTCCTCGTCCTGGACAAAGGGTATGGAGAGATCACGTTATTCGAGGCGACGGAGTACGGGCGAGTGATCAACGAAGCGGTGAGAAGCTATTATCAGGGCGATGAGGAGCGCGCCTCCCGTCTGTTCGAGCAGGCGGTGAATATGAACGCGAATCTGGAATACGCCTATGACGGCATCGGCAAATCGCTGCTCAGACAGGGCGAATATCAGGAAGCGGCGGAATATTTCAAACGGAGCATGGACAGGAAGAACTATTCCAAGGCTTATCAGCTCTATCGCAAGGAGACGTTGCGAGAAGTCTTCCCTACGATCATGACAGGCGGCGTGATCCTGCTGGCGGTGTTCATCGCTGTCCGAAGGGTTCTGAAATCGAGGGGTAGAAAGAGGGTCGTTACATTTGAGTAAAGAACTGTTCCGGTTTCCCTTGTATCTGACCGTCCATCCCTACAAGGCATTCTGGGAACTCAAGTATGATCGGAACCAGAGAGCGTCGCTGTGGACGGCGATCGTCATCCTGGCGCTGCTGTCGTTGACCAGCATCCTGCAGAGTCAGTACAGCGGCTTCCTCGTCAATTTCAACAAACCGGAAGAGCTGAACAGCTTCATGGAAATCGTGTATGTGGTGGTGCCGGTGCTGTTCTTCTCGATCGCGAACTGGTCGCTGACAACGCTGATGGACGGAGAAGGGAAGTTTGTCGAGATCTTCATCTCCACTTGCTTCGCTCTGTTGCCGCTCATCCTGATCAATCTGCCCTGGATATGGCTCAGCAATTATCTGACATTTGAGGAAACGGCCTTTTATTATTTCTCGAACAGTGTGGCGGCGCTATGGACGTTGTATCTGCTGTTTGTCGGCAATATGACGGTGCATCAGTTCACGCCGTCCAAGACGGTGCTGACGCTTCTCCTGACGGTTGTGGCGATGGGGTTTATGGCTTTCTTGTGCCTGTTGTTCTTCAGCCTGGTCCAGCAGATCGCAGGCTTCGTGATCACGATATACAGAGAATTGACGCTGCGAGGTTAGGGGGGTGATGGTGATGCGACCTAACAAGTTCCGGTTGCTGCTTGTTATGATCGGGATCCTCATGTTCGCTGCCGGCTGCTCCGCTGAAACGGCAACGGATGTCAGCGCGCGCAATCTTCTGCCGGAGAGCCAGCCGATCAGCGCCTTGTTTCAGGATCATCGTCTTCCTGGTATGAAAGGCATCGCCGATAACGGCATGCTGCAACTGTATATCCACGACCAGACGGCTGAGGTGGCCGTGCTCGACAAGCGCAGCGGCGCGATCTGGCGCAGCAATCCTGAGAGGCGCGATGCGGACGGGATCGCGACAGGCGTGAACAAGGATATGCTGAGTGCCCAGACGAGGATCCATTTCTATAACTCGTATGGCCAGATGAATGCAGTCAATTCCTACACCGACAGCGTCGCGCACGGACAGATCGCCCTGGAGCTGATCGATCAAGGCATCCGCGTGTCGTATCAGTTCGGCAAGGAAGAAAGAGGGATCGACGACCTGCCGCAGAAGCTGAGCAAGGAGCGATACGAGGAGCTTGTGGCGAAGATGGACAGCGCCGGTCAGCGGGCGATGCGCCTCTCCTACACCCAGGACAAGGAAACGGGGGTATATAACCGGATCGACGGGGCTCTCCAGGGCTTGCAGTTGCAGCGGACGCTGGCCGCGTTCGACGCGATCGGGTATACGGCGGAGGATCTGGCCAGAGACAGTGAGGAACATGGCCTGACGTATGAGAAACCGATTCCGAGAATCTTCGCGATCTCGATCGAATACTCGCTCGATGGAGACAACCTGCTCGTCCGTGTGCCGGGCAGCAGCATCCGTTATCCGGAAGAATATCCGGTCAATAACTTCACGCTGCTGAATTTCTTCGGCGCGGGCAGTACGGAGGAGAGGGGATCCCTTTTTGTTCCGGACGGGTCAGGCGCATTGATCCATTTCAACAACGGCAAGCAGCGATATCCCGCGTATCAGCAGGACGTATATGGCAAGGATCTGACGTTGGACAATACCGAGCGTCTGACACGGGATCAGAAGATTCGCCTGCCGGTGTTTGGCATCATCCGTGAGAACAGCGCCTTGCTCGGCATCATCGAGCAGGGGGCATCCGTGGCGGTGATCAATGCCGATGTGAGCGGCAGATTGAACAGCTACAACTATGTTTACCCGAGCTTCTACGTGATCAACAAGGACGAGGTTACGCTGAACGCCGGGGGGGAGCAGCGGACGTTGCCGATGTTTCAGGAAGAGCCGATGAATACGGATTATGTTGTGCGCTATGCCTTTCTGAATGGGGATGAGGCCAATTACTCCGGGATGGCGCACTATTACCGCCAATATCTGATCGACCGCCAGGTGCTTGCCCGGCCGCAGGGGGTTGGGGAGAAGGACAGCCCGTTTTATCTTCAGCTCATCGGCAGTATCGAGCGGCGCAAGCATATACTGGGCATGCCGTTTCGCATGCAGGAACCCATGACCACTTTCGCCGAGGCGAAGACGATCCTGAGCGAACTTCAGACATCCGGCGTTCGGAACATCAGGCTGAAGTTCTCGGGATGGTTCAACGGCGGGGTCAATCACCGGAAACCGGACCATGTGAAAGTCAATGGATCACTGGGCGGCAAGAAGGGGCTGCAGGATCTGATGAGCTACGCCAGAGAAACGGGGATCGTGTTCTATCCTGAGATGGATGTGGTGAACGTATCCAACCCGCGAGGCTTAAGTGAATCGAAGGAAGTGGCCCGCAGGCTGACGAGGGCTCCTGCGCTGGTCTACCCGATCGATATGGCGACCAACCGCAGGGACCGGGATCGTACGCCATTGTACGTGATGTCGCCCCGCCTCATCCCGGATATGGTCGATTCGATGCTCCAGGATCTGCGCTCGCTGGGCGTGAGCAACCTCGCGCTGCATGATCTGGCGGATGTGTTGAACAGCGATTTTCGCAAGAAGAGGCAGATCGACCGGACGGAATCGGAACACATCAATGCCCAAGCCTTGCAGAGCTTGCGAGAAGCCGGTCTGACGCTGATGGCTGACGGGGGGAACGCCTATGCTCTGGCCTATGTCTCGGAGATCATGAACGCTCCGCTGTCGAACAGCCTGTTCAAGCTGGAGGATGAATCGGTTCCCTTCTACCATATGGTCATCAGGGGCTATATCGATTACACGGGAGAACCTTACAATCTGTCGACTTACACCAACCCCAGGCAGTACATCCTGAAACTGCTGGAATACGGTGCCGGACCGGCATTCACCTGGATCTATGGTCCGAATTATGTGGTGAAGGATACCGAGTTTGACTACCTGTACTCGGTACACTACAAGGAATGGTTCGGACTTGCGGCAGAGATGTATCAGACCGTCAACGGGGTGTTGCGCCACGTATCCGGACAGCCGATCACAAGCCATGAACGACTGGCAGATGGCGTGTACAGAACCGTATACGGGAACGGCTATGAGGTGATGGTGAATTATAACAACTTCCCCGTGACAATGGGCGGTGCCACAATCGAAGCGGAAGGCTTCAGAGCAGGCGGTGGTCATTCATGAAGATGGTGTTCCAATGGATCGGTAAACGAAGATCCTACGAACAGCAGAAGGCGATCTGGGGATTCATCTATGTGTTGCCGTGGCTCATCGGTTTCATCCTGTTCTTCCTGATCCCGTTCATCCAATCGTTCCGATTCAGCCTGAGCAAGGTCGAATCCCAGACATCGGGCATAGAGATCGAGTTTGTTGGCCTGGACAATTATCTGTATGCCCTGACTGTCCATACCAGCTTCAACCGAACGTTCGTCGAATCGATCCTGAATATGGTCGTGAACGTGCCGCTCATCATCATCTTCAGCATGTTCCTGGCGGCGCTGCTGAATCAGAGGTTCCGCGGCAGAGGACTGGCGAGAGCGATCTTCTTCCTGCCGGTCATCCTCGCTTCCGGCGTGATCGCTTCACTGGAAGCTTCCAGTCTGGTTGAAGCGTTGAACAATGAGAGCGATAACGGCAGATTCATCCATGCGCTGGGCAGCTTCGAGCTGGAGAGGATGATGCTGGAGGCGGGAGTCAGTGAATCGATCGTGCTGTATCTGACGGGTGCCGTGGACCGCATCTATGACATCGTCAGCCAGTCGGGCGTCCAGATCCTGATCTTCCTGGCGGGCATCCAGTCGATCTCGACACATCTGTATGAGGCGGCGAAGATTGAAGGAGCCACCGGATATGAGGCTTTCTGGAAGATCACGTTCCCGATGGTCAGCCCCCTCATCCTGGTCAATGTCGTGTACACGGTCATCGATTCCTTCGCCAGCAATGCGGTGACAGATCTGGTTCGGGAAGTCGGTTTCTCCAATTTCAATTTCGGTCTCAGCTCGGCGATGGCATGGATCTATTTCCTGGCGGTTTCGTTGATCCTGGCGATTACGATGTGGTTGATCTCCAGACGGGTATTCTATTACGAGTAACCGCACAGCCTGCACAGCCGCGGGCAAGATGAATCCATCTGAAGAAAGGGTGAGTGACTTGTCAGGCACTGCATTAACCCGCCTGTTATCTCTGTATTATTGGAAGCGATGGCTTTGGGCCTTCGTGCGGTTCATCCTCATCGTCGGTTTGTCGTTCGTCATCCTGTACCCGATCCTGAAGAAGATATCGACCGCGATCAAGGACCGCACGGATCTGTATTCACCGATCGTGGTCTGGATCCCTGAGAATCTGTCCCTGGATAATTTCATGTATGCGATTCGCACGATGGATTATTGGAACACACTGCTGAATACGTCTTTCCTGGCGTCGATGACCACGGTGCTGACCGCCTGCTCCTGCGCGCTTGCGGGGTATGGGTTCGCGAGGCTCAAGTTCAAGGGCAGCAATCTGCTGTTCGCTTGCGTGATCCTGACGATCCTCGTGCCGCCAACGACGATCCTGATCCCGATGTATCTGAATCTCAAGGACTTTACGTTGCTCGGCCTGATCCCGCTGTTTAACGGCGGCAGGAGCGTCAATCTGCTCAACACCTACTGGCCGTTCATCCTGACTTCGATATTCGGCATTTCTTATAAGGCAGGGTTGTTTATCTTCATCTTCCGGCAGTTTTTCCGCGGCATTCCGAAGGAAGTCGAGGAAGCCGCCTATGTGGACGGAGCGAATGTCACCAGGACGTTCACCTGGATCATGTTGCCGAACGCGATCCCTGCCATCCTGACCGTCTGCCTGTTCTCATTTGTCTGGCAATGGAATGACAGCTTCTTCACGACCACGTATCTGACCTCGGCCAAGGTGATGTCCACGCAACTTTCGTCCTTGCCGTTTAATCTGCAGATCGCACTGTCCGGCACCGCCGGCCGCCAGGACCCGTTCTATCTGGATATGGTGCAGGATACGGGAACGCTGCTTGCGATCCTGCCCCTGATCCTGATCTATCTGTTCGTGCAGAGGTATTTTGTAGAAAGTGTAGAAAGAACTGGCGTGGTAGGTTAAAGTAAGTGCAGGGATCTGTTCATTCGACAGTGATCGAGTCATTCAGGGGAGCGTCGGCTTGAGCGGATGCGGTGACTCTCGGCATAAGTGGATACAGGCTGGCGGTATCATACGAAGATCCAAGGTGGGATGAGGAAGATGCATGGTAAACGCAGGTTGCTCCTTACGGTGATGCTGTTCCTCGCATTCTGCATAAGCGGATACAGGCTGGCGGTATCATACGAAGATTCAAGGTGGGATGAGGAAGATGCATGGTAAACACAGGCTGCTCCTTACGGTGATGCTGCTCCTCGCATTCCTGCTGATCGCAGCGGGGTGCAGCGGTGACAGGGAGCGCGGAGAGATGAACGGACCGGAGACCGCTGGTGAGAATCAGGCGGACGATGTGGAGAGCGGCGTTGACCCTTCGCCTGCAATCGGAACCGACGCAGGAGACTCTGGCGAGGAGGGGCAGCCTGTCAGCGCCGAAGGGCAGTCCGGGTCCGAAGCGCAGCCCGGGGAGCAGGAGAAGGTCGAGCCCTCCGTGGAGCATGATCTGCCTTCGCTGAAGGATGTGTATGCGGATTACTTCCCGATCGGCGCGGCGATCGAACCGAATCAGACCACCGGGCTGGTCGCCGAGCTGCTGAAGAAGCACGTCAACCTGATCGTCGCGGAGAACGCGATGAAGCCGGCGTCGATCCAGCCTTCCGAGGGGAGGTTCAACTGGACTGGCGCCGACCGGATCGTGCGGTTCGCCAGGGAGAACGGCATGCAGCTGCGCTTCCATACGCTGGTCTGGCACAACCAGGTGCCGAACTGGTTCTTCCTGGACGCAGGCGGCAAGCCGATGGTGGACGAGACGGATCCGGAGAAGCGGGAGCAGAACAAGCAGCTGTTGCTTCAGCGCCTGGAGACGCATGTGAAGACGGTCGTCGAGCGCTACAAGGACGATATCAAGTCC
Source organism: uncultured Paenibacillaceae bacterium (assembly GCA_937957685.1). Taxonomy (GTDB): domain Bacteria; phylum Bacillota; class Bacilli; order Paenibacillales; family DA-C8; genus Insulibacter. The sequence goes on along the minus strand of CALGAO010000143.1, from coordinate 3,186 downwards.
TGGGACGTGGTGAACGAGGTGATCGAGCCCGCTGATCCGGACGGCATGCGCAACAGTCCCTGGTATCAGATCGCCGGCATCGACTACATCGAGACAGCCTTTCGCGCGGCGAGGGAAGCGGGCGGTCCGGATATCCGGCTGTACATCAATGACTACAGCACCGATGATCCGAAGAAGCGTGACCGCCTCTATGAGCTGGTCAAGGAGCTGCTGGATCGGGGCGTGCCGATCGACGGTGTGGGCCATCAGACGCATATCAGCGTGGCCTGGCCGCCGGTGGAACAGATCATCGAGTCGATGCGGAAGTTCGCCGAGCTGGGGCTGGACAATATCGTCACCGAGCTGGACATGAGCCTGTATGCCTGGAACGACCGGCGAGATTACGGGGACGACATACCGGAGGATGTCCTGCGGAAACAGGCCGAGAGATACCGGGATCTGTTCGAGGCGTTCAGGGAACACAAGGATATCCTGAGCGAGGTGACCTTCTGGGGCATCTCGGATAACCATACGTGGCTCAGCTCATTCCCGATCGTGCGCACCGAGGCGCCGCTGTTGTTCGACAAGAACTTCCATGCGAAGCCGGCCTTCTGGGGCGTGGTGGACCCTTCGAAGCTGGAGTGATGGGAGGCGTGAGCGGACGAGGTGGTGTCTCCATGGAAGTGCCTCGTCCTTTTTGCTTCTGCTCTGACCGCTTCTGCACTCGGGCTGCGTGGATCGCTTCTGCACGCCCGAGAGACGATTTTGTCTGCACTCGGGCTGCGTGGATCGCTTCTGCACGCCTGAGAGACGATTTTTTTCTTCACTCAGGCTGCGTGGACCGCCTCTGCACGCCTGAGAGACGAAAAATCCGCTTGCTGCGGAAAGTGTGGAATGCGGTGAATCAACATGTAAATAAAGGACAAAAAATCATAATTTTAAACAATAAGTTACCTAGCATTCGTTTGTAAAAATTGCTAATATGTAACCGTGACTTTATATGAAATTGTCCGAAGATAGAAGGGGGATTATGGCGCAAATACCGGATGATATCGCAAGGCTGCTGGATGAGATGGGGTTGTCTGTCGGGGATATCAGCCACGTATTGCTTTGCGACCGCAGCCTGGACAGTGATGGATTCATTGAACGATACATCCTGATGGATCGCGAGCATCTGCATATCCTGCGCAGCAACGAGGAAAAGATCACAGGCCCCAAGACGTTCAAGGGGTATATGCCATCGAAAAAAGAAACCGGTTTCACTCAGAAAAGGCTTCATGACAAGGGTTGGACGATGGAGTCGATCAGGCTTGCTGACCTGGAATCGCTCGCTGTCGTCAACCTGGTCGCCTCAGGGATGCTGATCGCAGAGGAGAAAGGCAAGGAGAAGCGAACGCTCGGCACCTTTACGAACAGCCAGATGGAAGCGGCTTCAAGGCTCGCCTCGGCCTTCGAGAAGCGGAAATCAGGCAAGCAAGGAGAGAGGGAACGGGATGGCCTAGATCGGAAGGATGGACCTGCCGCGTGTCCCAAGTGTGGCATGCTGTACCCGGAGCGGGGGCGACAGGTGTGCCCGCGCTGCACGAAGAAGGGAGCCATCTTCACCAGATTGCTTGGCCTGGCAGGCCGATACAGGCTGACGATCGTGCTGATCATCCTGTTCATGCTGCTGAACTCGGCGACAGGCATCGTCATCCCGTACCTGAGCGGCACGGTGCTGTTCGACCAGGCGCTGGCGGGCACGGGGATGTTCGCCGGCAAGATCGGTCTGGTCATCGCCCTCATCATCGGTTTCCGCACGCTGTCCCTGCTGTTCGGGATCGCCTTCGGCATCCTGAATGCCAGGCTGGCGGCGAAGGTCGCCTTCGACCTGAAGGCCAGCGTCTTCTCGGCGCTGCAGCGGCTGTCGTTGTCCTTCTTCCTGAAGCGGCAGACCGGACAGCTCATGACGAGGGTGAACAATGACGCGACGGATGTCCAATATTTCTTCACGGACGGCATTTCCTACTTCATCGTCAATGCGATGAACATCATCGGCATCATCACGATCATGCTGGTGATCGACTGGCAGCTTACGCTGCTCTGTCTCATCCCGCTGCCGTTCATCCTGTACATCCTGCGCCGCATCATGCCGAAGCTGTGGCGCCTGTCCTGGCGACGGCATCGTCGCGTCAGCGCGCTGAACGCGCTGATCAGCGATTCGCTGCGCGGGGCGCGCGTGGTGAAGGCATTCGGCAAGGAGCAGCAGGAGATCGGCCGATTCTCCCAGGCGAGCCGCAATTACGCCGATGCGGAGCAGCGATTCAACAAGATGGGCAGCACGGTCTTCCCGACGCTGAACATGATCCTGCAGGCGGGCGGCATCATCGTCTGGGCCTTTGGCGGATGGCAGGTGATGCAGGGGGATCTGAAGTTCGGGATGGTGATGTCCTTTATTCATTATCTGACGATGCTGTATAACCCGATCCAGTTCATGAACAATGTCGTCAACTGGTGGTCCAACAGCATGTCCGCGGCGCAGCGCATCTTCGAGATCCAGGATGCTGTGCCCGAGATTGAGGAGAAGCCCGGAGCGATAGAGCTGGAGAGCGTGCGCGGCGAGATCGTCGTCTCGAACGTGACCTTCGGCTATGAGCCGAACCGCCCTGTGCTGAAGAATGTGTCCATGCGCGTGGAGCCGGGGCAGATGGTCGGTGTTGTCGGACGATCCGGCGCCGGCAAGTCGACGCTCGTCAATCTCATCTCCCGCCTGCATGATCCGCAGGATGGCACCATCACGATCGATGGCATAGACGTGAAGGATCTGTCGTTCGCCACGCTGCGCAAGCATATCGGCATCGTCTCGCAGGAGGTCTACGTGTTCATGGGGACGATCGCCGAGAATATCGCCTATGCCGATCCCGATTGCTCGATGGCGGACATCATCCGCGCGGCGAAGATCGCCGGCGCGCATGATTTTATCTCGAAGCTGCCGGACGGCTACGACACGATCGTGGGCAGCGGCGGGCACAATCTGTCGGGAGGAGAGAAGCAGCGCATCGCGATCGCCAGAGCGGTGCTGCATGATCCGAGGATCCTGATCCTCGACGAGGCGACGGCTTCGCTCGACACCGAGACGGAGCTGATCATCCAGGAAGCGCTGGAGAAGCTGATGAAGGGCAGAACGACGATCGCCATCGCCCATCGGCTGTCGACGCTAGATCGGAA
>CALGAO010000142.1 GCA_937957685.1 uncultured Paenibacillaceae bacterium | reverse complement strand
CATTGGAAAAAAGCTGCCGCACTATTGTGCCCTCCAAATCAACCAACTAGCCTCGTAAGCAACAATTGAGTTAAACATAGCCAACATTTTAACCACAATGGTTCATGGACCAGATCCTGTCCGGGCTGCTTCATCCCGGAGAAAAAACTGTCCACGGCCCGCTTCCTTCTGTACAATGGAGATAAAAAGGATGTGCACAGCATCTAGCACAGGAAAGTCGGAGGAAAGCATGGACGACAGACGGGACCCGTTGGACAAGCAGTTACAAGCGCCAATCCACGCGCAGGACTTGCCCGGAAAGGACGCGCGACAAGAGGACCAGCAGCTGGTTGCACAGGAACCGCAGCGCCTCCCCGTGAAGCGACTTCCGGGCACGCATGAGCCTGTGAATCATCTTGCGGATCAGGAGGAGCATCTGCCTCCCCTTGCGGGAAACCGGCAAGACGCGCAAACAAGCCCGATCCATCACTCACCGGAGGCGCGGCACCAGCGTGATGCGGTTGACCCGACCAGCGGGAGCGAGCCCGGCATGCGTGATGACGGGTTCGAGGAAGGAAGGGAGTTCAGCGAAGAAGAACTGGAGCGATACTTCGCCGAAGCGGAGGAAGAACCCGCGACTCAGCCGTTCTTCGCTTCGCCCGCAGTGCGGAGAGTGGTGGTGGCGGTCATCGCGCTCGTCATGCTGGTGCAGGTCGTGGCCTGGCTGCCCTCGATCTACTCGCTTGACGCGATCCGGTTCCTCCAGGTGTCGGCCGAACTGTCGCGATCTCCCGACATCCAGCTGTACAAGCAGGCGGTTGCCATCGTCCGCACGAAGGACGGGAAGGGGACAGGCTTCGTCGTGGATCAGGGCGGGTGGGTCATCACCAACCGCCATGTCGTGGGAGATGATCCAACGCCTGTCGTCGCGGTGAACGGCGAGCGGTATGTGGCGCAGGTGGTGGCTGCAAGCGAAGAGGTGGACCTGGCGCTGCTCGCCATTGATGCGCAGGACCTTCCGGCACTGTCTCTGGCCGACCGCTATGATGGCGAACCAGGTGTACCCTTCTACGTCATCGGCAATCCGCTGTTCTTCAGCGGCATCGCCAACGCAGGCGAGACACTCGGCCTGATCGGTCATGCCCGCGCACCCGCGATGGCGCTGCAGGCACCCATATACAGGGGCAACAGCGGCAGTCCGATCATCAGGGAAGATGGTCAGGTCATCGGCGTCGTTTACGCGATGAGATCGGTCCAGGTCAATCAGCGCAAGATGAAGATCGGCCTCGCCATCCCCGTCCAATGGGTGCATCAGCTGATGGAGGATGCGGGTGTCTGGACGGAAGCTGCCAGAGCAGACGTTGAATGATTGTTTACAATAATAATTGATAGAAATATTACAAAATTTGTCAAGTAAGTCACAAACAGGGAATGAAAGAGAGGAAGCACATGAGCAAGCTGGCTGTCTTCATAGGGATATTGATTGTCGTGGGGGTATATGGAGGATCGAGCTTCTATATCGGGGCAAGATTGATCCAATGGTTGAAGCTGCTGTTGCCTCCATACCTGGTGATCACATGCGCGGTCGTCTATATCCTGTGCGCCTTGTCGATCGTCCTGTCGTTCGCGCCTCTTCCCGGCATCCTGCGCGGCATGACGAGCTGGCTCGGTTCGTACTGGATGGGGATCTATGTATATCTGCTGCTGTTCTTCTTCGCTCTGGATCTGGTCATCTGGCTCGGGCATCTGGTGCATATCATTCCATCTCCGGTCCCGCAGGGCGTTCGCTTCTATGCCGGGCTGGCCGCGATCCTGCTGACGGTGTGCACCGTCGGTTACGGCATATACAACGCGACCCAGATCAGACATGTGTCCTATGAAGTGCCAACGAAGGAAGACAGGGCGAACGCGGACATGAACATCGTCCTGATCAGCGACCTGCACCTGGGAGCCATCGGTTCCGAGAAGCGCCTGGAGAAGCTGGTGCAAGCCATCAACCGACTCGAGCCTGATCTGGTCTGTATAGCGGGTGACATCTTTAATGACAACTATGATGCGATTCGGGACCCGGAGAGAGCGATCCGCCTGTTCCAGCAGATCCGGTCGACCTATGGCGTCTATGCGAGCCTCGGCAACCACGACAGCGGACGGACGTTCAACAGCATGTTGGAGTTCCTCAGACGCAGCAACATCAAGCTGCTGACGGATGATTACGACATCGTCGGCGATCGCGTCGTTCTGATCGGAAGGGTGGATCCGTCACCGATAGGCGGCTACGGGGCTCTGAAGAGGCAACCGATCACAGACCTGATCGAATCCCTTGATCCGCATCTGCCGGTCGTCGTGATGGACCATACCCCGAGCAATCTGGACGAATACAACGACAGGATCGATCTTGTGCTGTCCGGTCACACGCACAAGGGGCAGATCTTCCCGGCGGGTCTTGTCACCAACGCGATCTTCGAGGTGGACTATGGATACTATCGGAGGGACGAATCCAGCCCGCACGTCATCGTGACGTCTGGAGCGGGAACCTGGGGCATGCCCATGCGAATCGCCTCCAACAATGAGATCGTCAGCATCCATTTGCGATAACCATCTGGGAGGTGACGGGTGAACCTGGCACAACCTGCGGAAGCGGAGGGGGAAGCACGGAGCCTGAAAGGCAGAGGAGGAATCAGGGGGTTACGAGGCTCTCGGGTGGCCGTTCGGTCTGCACCACGACCCTTATGACAGATGGAAAGATGTTCCCAACCTTTGATAGAATGGTGTTGCCGCATATTCCCCCGGAGAGGAGCTCCATAGTGTATGACATACGAGATCACATTCAGAATCGCGACGCTTGAAGACTTGCCCGTCATCGTTGATATATACAACTCCACCATTCCCGGCAGGATGGTCACGGCTGATACCGAGCCCGTGACGGTCGAGGATCGCCTGCCCTGGTTCCACGCCCACCATCCGGAGAAAAGACCGTTGTGGGTGGTCGAATGCGAGGACGGGGTCTGCGGCTGGGCGAGTCTGCAGAATTTCTACGGCCGGCCGGCGTATCATCCGACTGCCGAAGTCAGCATCTATCTGCATGAGAGCTTCAGGGGCAGGGGGCTCGGGAAGAAGATTCTCGGCAAGGTCATCGAGGAATGTCCGAAGTACGGGATCGACCGGCTGCTGGCCTTCATCTTCGGGCACAACGAACCGAGCCTGCGCCTGTTTGCCGCTTGCGGCTTTGAGAAGTGGGGGCATTTCCCCGAAGTGGCGATTCTGGACGGGATCAGGCGGGATCTGGTGATCCTCGGGAGGAAGATCTGAGGCGGCGTTGATCGCCCGGGATCACCCTTCCCAGGGCAACGGAACGTCGATTCGCTATATGGGCAAGAAAGGCCATATGCCTGCTGCTAACGGAACGTCAGTGCGACATTGGATGATGATGCCAGGTTTTCCTGCTCATCCATCGGATCATTCAACAGCCAATCGTTGAAACCAAGGCAAGAAGAAAAGGAGGGTGTGTGGTGGCAGAGATCGATAGGACCCGTCGCGCGGCTTCGCTGATCAAGGAAGCCCGCCGCATGGTGCTGATCTCGGGAGCCGGGCTGTCTGTCGATGCCGGCGTGAAAGACTTCCGCTCCTCAAGCGGGTGGTGGCGGAATATCGATCCGCGGACGGTCGCGACGGTTGAGGCGTTGGAGAGCCATTACGATCTTTTTCATGAATTCTACAGGATGCGGATCGAGCAGCTGCAACATGTCGTGCCGCACCAGGGGCATCGCATCCTGGCGGAATGGGAGAAGCGGGAGATGCTGGCCAGCATAGGCACCCAGAACGTGGATCGCCTTCATCAGGCTGCCGGCAGCCGCAATGTGCATGAGCTGCATGGCACGATCCGCACCTTCCGTTGCCATGCGTGCGGGAAACCGCATGAGGAAGCGGCGTTCCTGCAGAAGGAGAGGTGCGCGTGCGGCGGCAGGCTCCGTCCGAACGTGGTGCTCTTCGGCGAAACCTTGCCCCCGGACGCCTGGAATCATACGCTGGACGCCATCCGAGAGGCGGATCTGGTGCTGGTGATCGGCACGAGCCTGCAGGTCGCGCCGGTCAATCAGCTGCCTTTCCTGACGCGGGCGGCGCGGATCTTCATCAATGCGGAAGAGACCGGCTATGAGGGGCAGTTCGACATCTTCCTCAAGGGCCGGGCTCTGGACGTGCTGGTGGCGATAGAGGAAGCGATCGCCCCGCCGCTCATCCCTTGACCGCGCCGGCGACGACGCCTTCGATGATGTACTTCTGGCAGAACAGGTAGAAGATGATGATCGGCACGATCGCCAGCACGAGCATCGCCATCATCGCGCCCATGTCGATCGAGCCATAGCCGCCCTTCAGGTACTGGATGGCGATCGGCACCGTCTTGTACTCCGAGCCGATGACGAGCAGCGGCAGCAGATAGTCGTTCCAGATCCACATCACGTTCAGGATGGCGACGGTGATGGCGATCGGCTTCAGCAGCGGCAGGATGACACGGAAGAACGACTGGATCGGATTGTACCCGTCGATCATGACCGCTTCCTCGATCTCCAGCGGGATCGACTTGACGAAGCCGCAGTACAGGAACACGGACAGACCGGCGCCGAAGCCGAGGTAGATGAGGATGATGCCGATCGGGTTGTCCAGCCTCAGCGTGTTGGCCGTCTTCGTCATCGTGAACATGACCATCTGGAACGGCACGATCATCGAGAACGTGAACAGGTAGTACAGCAGATTCGTCAGTCCATTCTTGACGCGAGTGATGTAATAAGCGGTCATCGCGGTCAGCAGCACGATGACGGCCACCGAGCCGATGGTGATGAACAGCGACAGGCCGAAAGCGTTGAAGAATCCCGTCTTCACCACGCCGCTCGTATAGTTCGTCAGCCCGACGAAAGTCTGCGCGTTCGGAAACTGGAACGGCGTATCGCTGATAAAGAACCGCCCCTTGAAGGAATTCATGAACACGATCAGGATCGGACTGATGAACAGTACCGACAAGATGACCAGCACGATGAAGATGAGCACACGACTTCCGGAACCACGTTTCTCCTGCATCAGCTTTCCACTTCCCTCTTGCGTGTGATTAATAGCTGCACCAGCACGATGAGTGCCACGATGATAAAGAAGATCACAGCCTTGGCCTGCCCGACGCCTTCCCAGCCGGACTTGCCGTAGAATGTATTGTAGATGTCGAGCGCCAGCATCGTCGTCCGCTTGGACGGCGCGCCAGCGGTTAATGCCAGGTTCTGGTCGAACAGCTTGAACGAGTTGGACAGCGTGAGGAACAGGCAGATCGTGATCGACGGCATGACGAGCGGCATCGTCACATTGCGCAGCGTCTGCAGCCGGTTCGCGCCATCGATGCTGGCCGCCTCGATCAGGTCCTTGGGCACGTTCTGCAACCCGGCGATGTAGATGACCATCATATAGCCGATCATCTGCCAGTTCATGAGGATGACGAGTCCCCAGAAGCCGTATGTGGGCTTCACGGTCAGCGTCGCGTCGAAGTTGTACAGGATGCCGTTCAGGATGAGTTGCCATATGTACCCCAGCACAATCCCGCCGATCAGGTTCGGCATGAAGAAAATCGTGCGGAAAACATTTGTCCCGCGTATCCCCCTCGTGAGCAGCAGGGCGATCAGAAACGCAAACACGTTAATGGTGAGGACGGAGACGATCGTGAAGCGCACCGTAAACCACAGGGCGCGCAGAAAGTCGGGATCGCTGAAGACGCGCGAATAGTTGGCGAAACCGACCCACGTGGCGTTCGTCACCGTCGTGAAGGTGGTGAAGGACAGATAGATGCCCAGCACGAATGGCACGACGAAGGATATCGCAAATGCAAGCAAAGTCGGCAAAGCAAAAAAAGCGAAGTATTTCCTTAGCTGTTTCTGCATATCGCATCTCCTGTGCAAGAATCGGAATCGAAGGATGGGGCTGTCCAGCAGGTCCAGAAGCCTGGCCTGCCGGCAGCCTCCTTCGTTGTCGCCGTCCCGATGTTACTTGGCCTTCTCGCTGGCCCAGGCTTCCCGGACGGTCGAGGTCACCTGCTCCCAATCGATGTTGCCTTGCGCGTACTCGAGCAACGCGTTGCCGAACTGGTTCTTGAACTCCTCGCTCGGGAAAGCCGCGAACGTCCATTCCACGGAATTGACATCCTTGTCCAGCCAATTGATGATCTCCCGTGCCAGCGGGTCCGAAGGTTGTTCGTCCTCGTTGAACGTATTGAATGGCGCGATGAACCCGAGCTTGTTCACCACGTAGTCCTTGCCCTTGTCGCTTGTGAACAGCCACTCCAGGAAGTCGATCGAGGCTTGCTGCTTCGCCTCGGACACCTGCTTGTTGACGGCAAAGTAGTTCTCCGTCCCGATCGCCAGCCCCTGTTTCTCCTCGCCTTCGACCCCGATATAGATCGGCAGGAAGCGGATGTCCTCCGCCTTCACCACGTTTCCTTCCACATCGTTGATCTGCGACCAGGCCCAGTTGCCGTTCTGCACCATGGCGACCTGACCGAGCGCGAACTCGGCCATCGAGTCAGCGACCGATTTGCTGCCGAGCAGGGTGCTGCGGGTGATCGAGTTGTTCAGGTAGAGATCGAAGATGTTCTTGAACTGGTCGCTGTAACGGAATTCGATCTCGTCAGCTTCCAGGGCGGTGAGCACCGTGCTCTGATCCTTGTTGTCGTCCAGGAATTCGTAATACATCGGCATGTTCGCCAGGTGGGTCTGCCAGCGCCATTGCTCACCGGCCGCAAGCGAGGTGGAGGCGAATACCCCCTTGATGCCCAGCTCGTCCAGATGAGCGGTCATGTCTTCGACGACGGCTTTCAGATTGGCGAAGTTGTTCACCTCGTCCATCGAGGAGATGTCCTTGACCGCCCGGTTCTCCAGGGCAAAATAACGCGACAGGATCTCATTGTTGTAGATGATCCCGTAGCCCTCCACCACATACGGAATGCCATAAACGCCATCGCCGTCGGTTACAGCCAGTCCCGGGTCGGACAGGCTGCGGTACAGCTCGGTGTCCTTCAGATCGCGGGTGTAGTCCTTCCAGGTCTGATAGCCGATCGGTCCGTTGATCTGGAAGATCGTCGGCGCATTCGCCTTGGCGATCTCGGAGCGCAGGGTCGTCTCATAGGTGCCGCTGGCGGCGGTCACGACCTTCACCTTGACGCCGGTTTCCGCTTCGTAATCTTTCGCGATGTCGTTGTACACCTCGGCGATCTCCGGCTTGAAGTTGAGGAAGTAGATCTCCTCCTTGGCTCCGGCCGTTCCCCCGCTTCCCTGGTTGTTGTCTTTCCCGTCGCTGTTGGCCCTGGCGCAGCTTGTCAGCGCCAGCATAACCGTCAGCATGACAGTGAGCATGAGGGACATGAGTCTGAACGATTGTTTGTGTAGCATGCTGTCACCAACCTTTGTCGTTCGATTGTTTTTTGTTGAAACAGATTGTGGGAAGAACGATGGTACATTCAAGCATGGTATCAACGGTTAATATGAACAGGGCGCAGCCTGAATATTCCGTTTGGACGAGTTGGCGACGGATGGGCTGATGAGTGTGCCGACGGATCGGCTGACAAAGGATCCGAGGGGTTGGCCGAAGGCATGCGGAGGGATGGGCTGACAGGTCGTTTACAGGCGGAAACCTGGGGGTGCGATCCTCCAATGATGCATATTTGGGACGATAATTGCGCACCAGTAAGATGATGTAACGATCACATGAGAGCGACAAGAAGGAGCTTTAGTCTATGGTTGATCAGCGATTACAGGACAAACCGTATCTGATCGATGCGATCATCGGCAATTCCTCCATCCTGGCCTCGCTGGGCGCGAATGGCCGGCTGTACAGGTTATGGTGGCCGCACATCGATACGCCGCAGCATGTGGACAGCGTGCGCGTGGGGCTGGAGCTGGATGGCACGGGGACTGTCACCTGCTTCGATGATGAGGCGGAAGGCTGGAAGCATCAGGCGGCCTATGTGAACCGCAGCAACATCTTCCTTGTGCAGGCGACGCATGATTCGTACCCGCTGGAGGTTGACAGCCTGCATTTCGTCGTTCCGGACAAGGATCTTGTAGTACGGGAATATACGTTCACCAATACGGGCGATACGGCTCTATCCTTCTCATTCCTCCTGTACTCCTCGATGATGGTCTGCGAAAATCCGCTTTACACGACCACCATGTTCGACTCTTCTGCAGACGCGCTTGTGCATTACAAGCAACAGACCTATCTGGCATGGGGTTCGCCGCTGGAGGTGAGCAAGTTCCATGCCGGCATCCACCTCAAGCAGGTGCGGGAAGGTTCGGAGGCGCTAAGCGGCAGCCAGATCGACATGGAGACCTGCGGAGCGCTGTCCTGGCGAATCGAGCAGCTTGAGCCCGGCGAGTCGGCCGTCATTCCGCTGTATCTGGTCGTTGGCAGCGATCTGGAGGAAGCGGTGGAGCTGCTCAATGAGGCGCGGGAGCGGACGAGCGGCGAATGGTACGAGGAGACCCGGGAATATTGGGTTCGCTATCTGGACTCGCTGAAGCCCTGCCCGCTGGAGGATGACGATGTGCGTGAGCTGTACGAGCGGTCGCTGCTCATGTTCCCGCTCATGTCGGATGCGAGGACGGGCAGCATCATCGCGGCGCCGGAGTTCGACGAGCATTTCACCCGCTGCGGCGGCTATGGGTATTGCTGGGGACGGGATGCGGCATTCATCACAACGGCGCTGGACAGAGCCGGACTCACTCAGCTGTCCGACCAATTCTACGAATGGACGCTGACCGCCCAGTCGTCGGACGGCTCCTGGCAGCAGCGGCATTACCATGACGGCAGCCTCGCGCCTTCCTGGGGATTGCAGATCGACGAAGGGGCGTCGATCATCTGGGGGATGTATCAGCATTACCGGCATACGGGCGATGAATCCTTCGTCCACCGGGTATGGCCGGCGGTTCGACGGGGCGCCGAATTCCTCATGCGGTTCCGGGACGAGGAGACCGGCTTGCCGCTGCCGAGCAAGGACCTCTGGGAGGAGCGTGAGGCGATCCACACGTATTCCTCCGCAGCCGTGTACGGCGGGCTCAGCGCGGCGGCGGAGTTCGCCCGTCTGTCCGGCGAGGAGGAACTCGCCAAGAGATGGATGGAGGCGGCGGAGCGCATCAGGCGGGCGATCGCGGAGCGTTGCTGGAACGAATCGCGCGGCTGTCTGTATCGGGGGCTCAGGCTGACCGTGGATGAGAGCCGGTTCAGGAAGGCGAAGGCGGAGGGAGCCTCCGGCAGCGTCGAGGAGCTGCCCAAGGGCTACCAGCGCCATGTGCTTGATGTGGATCCGGTGATCGATGTCAGCCTGATCGGCGTGGCCGTGCCGTTCGGGGCGCTCCCCGCGGACAGCGAGCAGATGCGCCAGACAGCCGATCGGGTGGAGGAGGCGCTGACGGTGCCGGTGGTCGGCGGCATCAAGCGCTATGAGGACGATCCGTATATCGGCGGCAATCCCTGGATCCTGACGACGCTCTGGCTGGCGCAGTACCGTATAGCCGTCGGCGAGCTGGATGAGGCGCGGGAGCTGATGCGCTGGGCGATCGAGCATCGGACGCGGACCGGACTGCTGCCGGAGCAGGTGGACAAGGAGACCGGCGCCACCGCCTGGGTCGTGCCGCTCACCTGGTCGCATGCGATGTTCGTGCTGGCGGTATGGATGCTGGCGGATGCCGGGCAACAGAAGGAGGGACAGCAAATTCATCGTCACCAGCCCATCCCGAGCTGAGTATGCTAATAGTAATTCATACTCGCGGATACGGAGGGATGAGGTTGGGTTATTACGTGACGGTGGAGCCCGGGGTGAATCTGTACGTGGAGGATCTGAACCCCCAGGGGAAGAAGACGATCCTGTTTATTCATGGTTGGCCGCTCAGCCACAAGCAGTTTGAGTATCAGTTCGATGTGCTGGCCTACAAGGGCTACCGATGCATCGGTCTGGACTGGCGAGGCTTCGGCAATTCCGACAAGCCGGCCTTCGGTTACCATTATGACCGGCTCGCCGATGATCTTCGCGTCATCATCGATACGCTGCAGCTGAGTGAGATCACGCTCGTCGGCCATTCCACGGGGGGCGCGATCGCGATCCGCTATGTGTCCAGGCATCAGGCGCACGGCGTGTCGAAGCTGGTCCTGGTCGCCGCTGCTGCGCCGGTCGGCTTCACACAAGAGAAGGCGAAGGAGATGATCGCCGCGACGCTCACCGATCGTCCGAAGATGATGCGCGGCGTGACGGAGTCCTTTTTCTTCCAGGACGTTTCCGAGCCTTTCGCAGCATGGTTCACCCAGCTCGGGCTGCAGGCTGCAGGCTGGTCAACCGCCGCGGTCGCGCAGATGCTGGCAACGTCTGATCTGACGAACGATCTGCCGCGGATCAGCACGCCGACGTTGATCACACAGGGCGTGCATGATCAGGTGGTGCCCTTCCAACATGCGGAGATCCTGAACCAGGGCATCCGCGATTCCAGGCTGGTGCCGTTTGAGTTCAGCGGACACGGTCTCTTCTGGGAAGAACGGGACAAATTCAACAAGCTGCTCATGGAGTTCGTGGGCTGATACGGCGACCGGACAACAGATGGGCAACACGACAAGACGGTGCAAGGAGATGATCCTGCACCGTCTTGCTGTTCACATGGCTTGCTGCCCTTATCTCTCCAGCCTTCTGACTCTTGCCTCCAGCTGATCGATCCGCCGACCCAGCTGATTGATCTGCCTCTGCAGCTGGTTCTGCTCGCGTTCGAGCCGATCCAGCCGCTGGTTGATCCCCGCACCTGGACCTGGCGCCGGCCCTGGACCGGGTCCGGGGAAAGGCGGGAAGGCACCGCCGGTCGTCGGGATGTAGATCGTCTGGCCCACATAGATGGCGGCCGGGTCGGTGATGCCGTTCGCCTGCATCAGCGCCTGGAGCGAAACCCCGAATCGGTTGGCGATCGACCACAATGTATCCCCGGGTCGTATCGTATAATTCATTCCTGTCCCTCCTCCGTCGATGTTGATCTGTACAGTTGTGCGCACGATGCATGTATATGCCTATCCTCATTCGTCCGTATGGGAGATGGCCCAATAGGGGGAGAAAATCGGGAGGGGGGATGGGCAGTATTTTTCATGTAGTATGTACAATTTTAAATTAGGACGCAATATATCTTGAATTTATCGAAATAATGTGTAATATATATGAATAGAGACGGTGATTAAGGAATATTAATTAAGTAAAAAATATGCAATTCATCGACCTGACGATCACCACTCGCAAATCAAACCTGGGAGGGTGTTGGATGCTCGGTCTGATCAAGTGTCGGGTATGTGACGAGGATATTGAAGTGTATGATGCGGAGAAGGTGATTATTCATTATTCGACATGCGCAACATGCAGGGAAAAAAGCGGATATCCGGAGCAGTCGAGCACTGATCTGTCTTTCAAGAGCCATTGGGAAGACGCATGAACGGATCGGAAAGCGGTTACCCGATTATCATGGGGAGATGATCGTACAGCTCACAGGAATGAGTGCGAGAGGCAAACGAATGAGGATCATGGCATAGCCGGGAGGTGAGAGAACCGGCAACAGGATAAAGGGGCGTATGCGCGAGCATACGCCTTCATCCGTATCAGGTCTTGTCGCCATTCATACGGCGACGGAAGACGAGGATCGCGGCGATCAGCACGACGGCGGCATAGGCGATCACGATCCACAGGTGCGGGAAGATGGCGGCATAATCTCCGGCCAGCGCGGCTCGTCCGGCTTCAACCGAACGGGCGAAGGGCAGGGCATAGGCCAGCTTCTCGAACCAACCGCCGACAAGACGGACGTCGAACCAGGTGCCGCTTAGCCAGGCGCTCAGATTCGTGAGCAGGGCTCCGCATACGCCACCAACCTGCTTGTCGTTCAGCAGGCTGCCGCACAGCAGGCCGATGCCGATAAACAGGAGGGCGGCTGGCAGCAGCACGAGGATCGTCGTCAGGACGTGAACGGTGATGTCCAGACCGAGGCACACGGCGGTGATCAGACAGACCAGGATCTGTCCGATCGCCATCGGGATGAGCGGCACCGTGTAGCCCAGGATGTAGTTCGACGAGGTGAGCGGCGAAGAGAACAGCCTGAGCAGGAAAGAGGTGGATCGATCCTTGGCGATCAGCAACCCGGCGAACAGGGAGATGAACGACAGGCCGAAGACCGCAATCCCCGAGGTAAGCTGGCCGATCTCGAACATGGTGACGGGAATATTCGCCTGGATCGCCGACAGGAGCAGCAGCAGGATCACCGGAAAGCCGATCCCGAACATCAGGTTGAGGCGATCCCGCAGGATCTCCTTGTGGTTGCGCGAGGCGAAGACGAGAGTGGCACTCATCTGCTGATCACCTCCTGGTCTGTGGCAAGCGCCACGAAGGCATCTTCAAAGCTGTCCGTACCGGCCAATCGCATCAACTCATCGGCTGTGCCTGCGGCCTTCAGACGGCCCCTGGCCATGATGCCGATGCGGTCCGACAGGGCAACTGCTTCCTCCATATAGTGCGTCGTCAGGATGATCGTGATCTTGCCCTTGAGCCTGTCGATCACGCTCCAAAGCTCCCTGCGCGCGAGAACGTCGAGGCCGAGGGTCGGCTCGTCCAGGAACAGGATCCTCGGATCCGTGATGAGCGCCATGCCGATGCTTAGCCGCCTCTGCATGCCGCCGGACAATGTATGGGCCTTCGCGTCAGCGACCTCCTCCAGGCTGAAGACGGCGATCATGTCGTTCGCCTTCTCTCTCGAGGTTTTCCGGTCGAAGCCGTAGATGCCGGCGATCAGCTCGAGATTCTCCCTGACGCTCAGATTGCGGGCGACGGCTGTTTCCTGCGGCGAGACGTTGATCTTCGCTTTCACCGCTTGAGGATTGGATACGATGCTGTCTCCCAGCAACGTCGCGTCACCGGAAGTCGGAGCGACAAGGCAGGACAACATCTTGATCGTCGTCGTCTTGCCCGCTCCATTGACGCCGAGCAGCGCAAACAACTCCCCATCGAAGATCGTCAGGTTCAGATCATCCACTGCGGTTTTCGTGCCGTAGGTTTTCGTGAGACGGTTGGTTCGCACTGCGATCGGGGCCGTCATGGCTGAAGCTCTCCCTTGTCGCGCAGGATGTTGAGGAAATGCCGGTTGAGCTGTTCATTGGTTATGATGGCCAAGCCTGACGCTTCATCGCCGATCAGCATCAGTTGATCGCCGGGCTGGATATTGAACAGCTCCCGTGCTTCTTTCGGGATGACGATCTGCCCTTTGGTGCCTACTTTGACCAAGCCGAATATGTGTTTGCCTTGCCGACTTTGATTTTGGTCGTTCATTCATACCATTCCTCCTTATTATACAAGTATAACTGGTGTGACTAATCATACCACGGATGAGTGAATGGGGCAAGGCATGTGGAGATGGAGGTTGATACGATTTGTGGTTGGTCAACCTTATAATGGGTTCTGAGTCGAGGGTTTATCAACAACTGGGAAATAGACATAAATTACATCGTAAATTTTTCGTCCAGGTACTTGAATCGCCGTGAGAAACGTGTTATAAATAATATTCGTTGAGGGTTTTGCTGATGTAGCTCAGCTGGTAGAGCAACGCACTCGTAATGCGTAGGTCGGAGGTTCGAGTCCTCTCATCAGCATACTGGACAACCTGCCACTCGGTGAGGGGCAGGTTTTTTCATGCGCTGTTTTCTCTTCATTGTTGCGAGTGGCCGGAGGAAGGAACGGGAGACCAGCCTTCCCACCGTAACGGAACGTCGATTCGCTATTGGTGGCATATTGAACATAGTCTCCAGGCTAACGGAACGTCAGTGTGCTATTGGATGACTTTGGGCGCTGAACGCGCCTGAAATGGTTGAATAACACGTTCCGTTAGCTTCAGGCCACCCGATCATCAGCAACAACCGATGGAAACAGGGCCTTTTTATTTTGCTTATCTTCCCTGCAAACAAACGCACCACAAACAAACGCACCAGAAAAAACGACGGTGATCCCGGCTCGGGACACCGTCGTTTGATCTTTAGATCTTGAATTTCTTCACCTGGTCCTCCAGCATCTCGGCCAGCTTCGCCAGATGCTCGGCGCTCTTCGCCACCTGCTCCATGGACGAAGAGGCTTCTTCCACGGAGGCCGAGGTTTGCTCCACGCCGGCGGCGGTGGTCGCGGATACCTCCGCCACCTGATCGATCGCCGCGATCGTATCCGACGATCTTCGGTTAATCTCCTGCAACGTGCCGGTGATGGAGCTGATCTTGTCCGACACATCGGAGATCGCGGCTGTGATCGTGTAGAATGCCTTGCCGGTGGCCCCGATCTGTTCGCTGCCCTGCCGCAGCTCCCCATATCCATGATTCAGGGATTGCACCACCGCCTTCGTATCCTGCTGGATATGATCGACGATCGACGTGATATCCCGCACGGCGCCCGCCACCTGTTCCGACAGCTTCCGGATCTCCCCGGCCACGACCTGGAAGCCGGCGCCATGCTCGCCTGCACGCGCCGCTTCGATCGAAGCGTTCAGCGCCAGCAGATTCGTCTGATCCGAGATCTTGCGGATCGCGTCGACGAGCGAGGAGATCTCATCCGCCTGACTGTCCAGCTGGTAGACTTTATCCACCGCTTCCTTCATCGTCCGGTTGATCTGACGCATCTGCGTCAGAGACTCATCCATCAGACGGGCTCCCTCCACGGCGAGCCCATGAATATCCGACGACTGGTCGGCAATCTCGCCGCCCAGCCGGTTGGCTTCTTCGATCCGGACGCCGAGCAGGTTCATATCCCTAGCCAAGGTCCCCAGCGTCGCCGCCTGACTGTCCGCCCCCAACCCCAATTGCTCCATCGTCGCAGCGATCTGTGTGTTGATCTGCTTGACCTCCTGAGAGGACTGGTTCAGGTCTGCGCTCTGATCGCTGACGGACTCGGCCGTCTGCAAGATGTTGCGGATCATGTCGCGCACACTGTGCTGCATCGTGTTGATCGTATTCGCCAGATAGCCGATCTCGTCCATGCGGCGCATGCTGATGCTGGCGGTCAGATCACCGGTGCCCATGCGTTCCACATGACGGACCAGCTTCTTGAGCGGCCTGAGCGAATAATGGATATACGCGAAGATCAGGACGCTGATGATCATGGCTGCGCCAAAGATGAAGACAAGCAGCTTGCGTTTGCTCGCGTTCATCTCCTCGTATGCTGCGGTCACGTCGATATCCGCGCCGATGATCCCGATGTTCTCGCCGGATGGTCCGAACAGCGGCATATAAGCCGACAGGGTGCCGCCCCATTCCTCGGTGTAGGTCATTTCGAACTGCGTGGTGCCCTCATCAAATGCCTTGACGATCTTCGGGAAAGAAGCGATATCCTCCTCCGGTTCCCCGAGCCACGATTCGTTCTCGCTGCCCACAGGCAGACCGTCCACCATATAGATGTATTCGTATGTATCATTCACCTGGGTGCGCGTCATCGTGTAAAGGTATGTGACTCCGGCCTTCAGGCGGAAGTCGTTCAGCGTGTCCCTGAGCTCATAGTAGTAATTGTTTACTGCCGGATGCTGCACGAACTGCTCATACCTGCTCATATCGATGGCGCTTGCGGCATTTTCGATCACCTCCGGGGCGATCTCGCTCAGCGTATTCTCCACCAGATTCCTGGATGAGGTGGTGCTCACCTGGTAGATGATCAATCCGCACAGCAGGATAATGGCTACCATGGTTACGGTCAATCTGGTTCCGAGGCTTGTTCTCACTGTGTGTCACCTTCTGTTGTCGTGGTCTGTTGGATCCTGCACAAAATATCCTCTATTATATCCTGTTTTGCTGGCAATGGGGGAATTTTTTAACCTGATGCCAACATTGACTTTGACGTTGCGTGAACGTTTATCGTGAGGAGTGTCAGGAGGTGAGTGCGATGGAATATACCGTGCAGAAGCTGGCGAGCCTGGCGGGCATCAGCACCAGAACCCTGCGATATTATGACGAGATCGGTCTTCTGAAGCCGGCCAGGGTGACCGAATCGGGATATCGCATCTACGGTGAGACGCAGGTGGACCGGCTGCAGCAAATCCTGTTTTACCGCGAGCTCGGCTTCAGCCTGGAGATGATCCGCGAGATCATGAGAGCTCCGGACTTCGACGAGCTCGCCGCACTGCGGCGGCATCACGCAGAGCTGATGGACAGACGCAAACAGCTGGATGCGCTGATTCGCAATGTGGAGATGACGATCGCGTCCAGAGAAGGGAGGATCACGATGAGCGACAAGCAAAAGTTCGAAGGCTTCAAGAAGCAGCTGGTGGAGGACAATGAGCGCAAGTACAGCCGGGAGATCCGGCAGAAGTACGGTGATGATACCGTGGATCAGGCGAACCGGAAGCTGCTGGATATGACTGAAGAACAATATGAGGAAATGAAGCAAGTGGAAGCCGAATTCAAGAGGACGCTGGCGGCCGCCCATGAGACGGGGGACCCGGCAGGCGAGCTGGCCCAGAGAGCGGCTGAGCTTCACCGGAAATGGCTGTCCTTCTACTGGCCGAACTACAGGAAGGAGGCCCACGTTGGCCTGGCCCAGCTGTATGTCGACGATGAACGGTTCGCGCATTTCTTCGCTGATCAACAGCCTGGCGCAATCGCGTTCCTGCGGGATGCCGTTCGCATCTATACCGGCATCCATAACGAATGGCAAGGCCCCGCTGTCAGGGATCCCGGAACCCGGTCCTGACAGGCGGGGCCTGCTTCTGCTATCTGGTCCGTACGAAGGTGATGTAATCCACGTTGACCGGCTCATGTCCTTCCCGGCGCAGGGCGGCATTGATCTGTCCGCGATGGTAGGAGTCGTGCAGCGCCACATGGATGAGGATGTCGCGAACGGATGTGGTGAAGGGCTGGCCGGATTGATTGCGATAGCTGATCATCTGATCCAGCCGCGATTCGTCCAGATTCCCGAGATAGGCGCTGTAGTCCTGTTCATTAGCCTGCAGAAGCGCGGCCAGTTCCTGCAGGCTGCTGCTCCGCCACAGCGGCAGATGGGAGGAGTCCTGCCCCTTTAACCGCAACAGCCAGACCTGCTCGGCCCGCAGCACATGATGCAGCAGCGTGGTGACGTAGTCGGACGCTTCTCCGGTTCGCGCGATGGCGTCGAGGATGCGGGCGTTCGCCCATTTGACATGATCGTACATGCCAAGGATGGATTGCATGGAATGATGCCTCCTTCAGATCATGCCGACCGCTTCGGCGAGCAGTTCGTAGGAGCGGAGCCGGGCCGCATGATCGTATATATGCCCTCCGACGATGATCTCGTCGGCCTGGGTCAAGTCCACGATCTGCTGCAGCTTGTCTCGGACGGCCGCCTTGTCGCCGATGACGGTGAAGGCGAGCTGCTTCTCGACGATCGCTCGCTCTTCCGGACTCCACAGATCGTCCATGCTGTCGACCGGCGGGCGAAGCTTGCCCGGTCGACCGCGAATGAGGTTCAGGAACTGCTGGAGCTGGGAAGTCGCCAGTCTCGCGGCTTCAACAGCCGTGTCGGCGGCGATGACGTTCACGCCGATCATGACGCGAGGCCGCTCAAGGTCTTCCGATGGCTTGAAGCGGCTGCGGTATAATTCCAGCGCCGGCAGGAGATAATCCGGAGCGAAATGGCTGGCGAAGGCGAAGGGCAGGCCCAGTTCCGCCGCCAGCTGCGCGCTGAACCCGCTGGAGCCGAGCAGCCAGATCGGGATATGCAGGCCTTCGCCGGGAACGGCCCGAACGCGAAGCGGATAGGGAGAGCGGGACGGGTTGAAGTACGTCCTGAGCTCCTCCAGCCGGTCCGGGAAATCATGGCCGTCGCTGCCAGCGCCGCGCCTCAGCGCCAGCGAGGTGAGCTGGTCGGAGCCGGGTGCGCGGCCGATGCCGAGATCGATGCGGCCCGGGTACAGCGTCTCCAGCGTGCCGAATTGCTCGGCGATGACGAGCGGCGCATGATTGGGCAGCATGACGCCTCCGGAGCCGACGCGAATCCTCGAGGTTCCACCCGCCACGTATCCGATCAGCACCGAGGTGGCCGAGCTGGCGACGCCCGGCATGCTGTGATGCTCCGCAAGCCAGTAGCGGTGATAGCCCCAGCGTTCGGCATGCTGCGCCAGATCCAGCGTGTGCTTTAGCGCCTCGCGCGCCGTGGCCCCATCGACGATGGGTGCGAGATCAAGGACAGACAATGGGATGCTGCTAAGATCTTTTTTCAGTTGAACACGCCTCCTCTCGTCAGGCTGAACACGCCGGACTTACGGCTTGGCCGCAGGCTTGCAGGCGCCATCCGTGCAAGCGGCGTCAGCGTCCGTATCATCGCCGATCACGGTGATCGGAGGCTGTTCCTCACTGCGCGCCTTCTCCAGGGCGCGGATGAACACCTCGGTCGGCTGGGCGCCGGAGACGGCGTATTTGCGGTTGATGACGAAGAAAGGAACGCCCCGCACTCCCAGCTGCGCAGCTTCCCGTTCGTCGGCGCGCACCTCATCGCTGTAGCTCGCGCCGCTCAGCGCTTCCGACACCTCGGCCGGGTCCAGCCCGACCTCGGCAGCGAGCTCCGCGAGTACCTGACGATCTCCGATATGCTTGCCCTCTGTGAAGTAGGCTTTGAACAGCCGCTCCGTCATCTCCACCATCTTGCCGTGCGTCGCAGCCAGATGGGTCAGGCGATGGGCGTCGAAGGTGTTCGTCGGCTTCGCCTCATCCAGGTTATAGGTCAGGCCGACGGAGCGAGCCTGATCACTGACATTGTCATTCATGCTCTTCGCCTGCTCGCGGCTGATGCCGAACTTGGCCGCAAGGCTGTCGTGCAGATCACGATTGCTGCTTACCGGCGCATTCGGGTCCAGCTCGAAGCTGCGATAGACCGTTTCCACCTCATCACGGTAGCCGAGCTGGGCCAGGGCTTCCTCGTATCGGCGTTTGCCGATATAGCAGAAGGGACATACGATATCCGACCAGATCTCTACTCTCATCCTCATTCTCCTCTCAAAGGTTTTCCGAAGCTCCCCGCGTAGATCAATTCATCGAGCGGCCGCCTGCCCTTCGGAAACTCTCTCTGGCGCAGCGGCTCATCCAGCAGATCGGCGCTTCCCTGATAGCCGATGGCGACCAGCGCCTGAATCGCGTACTCCTCGGGGATGTTCAGGATCGACCGGGCCATGCCAAAGTCGAATCCGGTCATCGGATGCGTCGCCAGTCCTTCCATCGTCGCGGCGAGCGACAGATATCCCCAGGCCGTTCCGGTGTCGAAGGCGTGGGATGGGTTCGGCGCGCCGTCCCGGTTGATCTCGGAGATGATCAGGACGAGCACCGGCGCCTTGCGGCACCAGGCCAGATTGTTCTGGCTGATGCACGGATAGAAGCGCTCCTTGTCCTCCCGCGAGGTGAGCAGGATGAATCTCCAGGGCTGATGGTTAAAGGCTGACGGGGCCCAGCGCGCAGCCTCGAACAGGCGCATCAGCTTCTCTTCAGGGACCGGCTGTTCCAGAAATGAGCGCGGAGACCACCTTTCGACGAATATCGGATCAATCTTGTGTTCTGGTTGTCTGACAGTGATGTTTGCCATTATGCAGGTACCTCCTGTTGTTGCGTTCTGATACCATTCTAACATTGATCCGATATTCATGAAAGCTACTATAAAAACGTATGTCGTATCAATTGCCTTGGCTCGATTGCGAGCGTGCGACGTATTCGATCGTCCAGTCGATCATGCCGTTCATCATGTTGAGGATGAGATAGGCGATATCCTCCAGCTTGAGCTGCCCGCCGCCCGTCTGGCTGGAGAGATAGGTGTTCATCTTGTTTTCCAGGCTGCTGGTGAAGCCTTTGAGCTGCAGGAAGTCATTGGCGATCTTGGCGATGGGAATCGGATTCTGGTTTTGATTTTGCTGCACATTCTGCCCGCCGCCCGATGGACCTCCGCCGCTGCTGTCCTGATTGTATCCGCCGGAATGCTGGTTTTGACTTCTTGGCTGATTTTGGTTATGTTGATTGTATTGACCGTATGGGTCGTGCTGGCCTTGTGGCTGGTCGGATCCGGGGCCTTCCCCTCCTTTGCGGGAACGCTTGAGCTGCTCGGATTGCTTCTGCAGCATCAGCTTCAACTGCTTGATCTCCTCCGACAGGACGAGGTTCTGAGCGGTCAGCATTTCGATTTCCTCTCTAAGCTCACGATTGATCATGCTTCATTATCTCCTTGTCTCAATATTGGTGTACATAGTATTTGCAGTCCGGTTTGAAAGTAGTACAGGATCACTGGCGGTTCATATGGCAATGGACCAATATCTACACGGGTGAAGGAGGCCACGGGAAATGTCTGTCATCGTATGTACGATCGGGCTAAGCGAGCAACAGGCGGAACGGATTCGCAGCGCCGCTCCGGGTTATGAGCTGCTGTGCGGGAAGGACAGGGAGCTATGGCAGCATCGCGTGCAGGAGGCGGAGATCATCATCGGCTGGAGGCGAATGTTCACAGATACATGCCTGGGGCCGGAGACGAAGCTGAGGTGGGTGCAGTCATGGTCAGCGGGAGTGGATGGATTCCCTCTGGAGCAGATGGCGGAGCGGGGCATTCATCTGACGACGACCAGCGGCATTCATGCCTATCCGATCTCGGAGACGATCCTGGCGATGATGCTGGGCTTCACGCGAAACTTGCATATTTATGCACGTCATCAGGTCGCGGGCCGCTGGATGCGCACCGATCCGACGCTCGAGATGCACGGCAAGACGGTGGGGATCATCGGCTTCGGAGAGATCGGGGAGGAGACGGCGAGGCTGTGCAAGGCATTCGGCATGCGGGTGCTGGGGCTCAGATTGTCGGGACGCCCGTCGCCTTACGCCGATCAGATGCATGATCCGGGCGGGCTCGACGAAGTGCTGGCGGAGAGCGACTATGTGGTCGTGACGCTGCCGCTGACGCGGGAGACGAGGCGGTTGTTCGGTCGGGGGCAGTTCGCCAGGATGAAACGGTCGGCGATGTTCATCAATATCGGACGGGGCGGGCTTGTCGATGAGCAGGCGCTGATCGAGGCGTTGCGTGACGGTGTGATCGCCGGAGCGGGGCTGGACGTGTTCGAGACGGAGCCGCTTCCTGAGGACAGCCCGCTGTGGTCGATGGACAATGTCATCATCACGCCGCATACGGCTGGCGGGTCGGGGATGTATCATGAGCGGGCGCTGGAGATTGCGCTGCGGAATCTGGAGAGCTATCTCCAGACCGGCGTGCCGAGCGTCAATCTTGTCGACTACGCGAAGCAATATTGATGGAAGACAGGCTGAGATCGGCCTTTGGGCGGGAGGAAGGAACTGAGGAACACGCTGAGACCGGCCTCCCGCCGTAAACGGAACGTCGATCCGCTATTTGTGGCGAAGCGGCCATTTTATCGCCGCAAACGGAACGCTAGCGCGTTATGGGATGATGGGGGCCGGTGGTTCGTTTCATCGGCTTGCGACTTCCGGATCAGGGTCGAGCGAACGGGCTTATCGCTTGCTGAACGCGATCTGCAGGGCGATCACGGTGAAGATCAGGCCTTGCGCGATGTTGATCCTGCGGGCTATCGTCCTGCTGCGCGTCAGCCACCGCCCGAACCGGTTCGCGAACAGACTGACGAGGCTGAAGATGATCAGCGCCTGCACGAGGAAGATAAGACCGAGGCCAAGCATCTGCAGGGAGATATGACCCAGGGACCGGTCGACAAACTGCGGCAGCAGCGCCAGGAAGAACAGCGATACCTTCGGATTCAGCACGTTCATCAGGATGCCTCTGCGGTACAGCGCGCCATATGCGGCATGGGGCTTGCCCGCCAGGCCGATCTCGCTGCTCTTGTCGCGAAGCGCCTGCCAGGCCAGATAGAGCAGATAGGCCGCGCCTGCGTACTTGACGATCGCGAAGGCGGTCGCCGAGGCATAGATCACCGCCGATACGCCAAGCACGGCGGCCGTGATATGCGCCAAAAGGCCGGTGCACAGCCCGCATGCGGTGGCGATCCCGGCCTTGCTGTTCTGCGATATGCTCTGGGCGATGACGAACAGGATGTCGGGTCCGGGAGCAAGCGTCAGCAGGATGGCCGCTCCCAGGAAGGACAGGGTCAGCGCGAGATTCATGACCGTTCTCCTTACAGCCCTTGGGCCAAAGTCTCGATCAGTTGCAGGGCTTTCTCGACATTCTCGGAGCCGACGTGGATGCCGGCCATCGCTTCGCTCGAGAGAGAGGAGTATTCCTGAACGATCGGGATGCGAATCGTATAGATATGATACTCGCCCGGCTGCTCGTCCGGATCCAGCCCGCTTGGTTCGGTGCGCAGGTAGACGAGATTCTCTTCTCCAACCGATGCCTTGAGGCGATCAGCGTATTCGTCAAGCGGGCGGAACAGCCCCTGATTGACGAGATTCTGCACATTGTTGCCATCGACCATGTAGACATCTGAACGATCCGTCACGAGCGTGACGATCGCTTTCTGCTGCAGGGCCACGTCGAATTCGCTGGTGATCTCCGACGGCACATAGGTATGATTGACGACAACCCGCTGCCAATCCGGTCTGGCGAGGAGGATGCCTTCCTCAATGCTGGTCAGGTTCGGTTCATAGAAATCGCCGAAGATCATCATCGTGGCGTCAGCCGGCGGCAATGCCGCAAGTCGCGCTTTCTCCTGCTGATTCTCGATCACCGTGTTGATGATGTAAACGATACCGATGATGAGGATGATCGCGCCGATCACGTGATACTTGTAATAAGTCCAGAAATGATCGAGCTTCTCAATCCGCGGATCGCGCTTCGGCTTGCTCTGATCTTCCAGCTGATGATAATGATCGATGATGGTCCGGTATGCGGCATTGATCTGCGCAAAATCGAACTCCTCATCAACCGCTTCACCCTGGGCTTTGGCGCGCTTCAGCGCCCGGTCTTTCCGCACCCAGACCGCGTACTGTTCCTCCACTTCCTCACGGCTCGCCGATTCAGGTACGCCCAATATCCGGTATGCTTCTCTCAGATCCATATGCTGTACTCCTTTGGTTATATAGTAGGACCTGTTTAACTATATAAATTGTAATCAAAATAAAGGCAAAAATAAAGTCGAGCGAGCAGGACCACTGGTCGGTAGCGAATGTCAGGAGCGTCGCCCGGTTTATGCCGAGGAGTCGCCGGTTGGCCCGTTAGCGTTGCGGCTTGCGCCGCAAGCGCACTATGCCCGGATCTGAGGCGAGTCGCTTGCAGAAGGCGTTTCATGGGAGAAGGTCGCTTGGCCTGTGCCGATGGGACGCCGGTTGGCCCGTTAAGCCGCAGCTTGGTCACATCCCCTCGATGGAGGACAGGTTGTCGCGGATGATGCTGCGGGCACAGCGCATGAGCTCATGAATTCGCGTGCATGGCGATTGGCGTTTGGGTGTTCGTCGGATTCATGCCCGCATGCTCGTGTTGTTGACGCTCGATGCCTGCCTGTCGGTTTTGGGCGGCCTTTTGTTGAGCAAGTGCAGCGACAGGTGGTCGAACGGCGATCGCCTCCCGATGCGTTCGCATCATTTCTGCGAATCGGTCGAAGAGCCCCAGGCTGTCGTGTGGACCCGGATTGGCTTCCGGGTGGTATTGGACCGAGAAAGCAGGGTATCTTGCGTGCCGGATGCCCTCCACCGAGCCATCGTTGTTGTTGATGTGCGTCAGCACAAGTTCTGTGCGGTCCAGCGAGTCCGTCGTAACCGCATAATCATGATTCTGCGATGTGATCGAGCACCGTCCGGTCGCCAGCTCCTTGACCGGATGGTTGCTGCCGCGATGGCCAAACTTCAGTCTGGTCGTATCGGCGCCGCAGGCCAGCGCCAGCAACTGGTGGCCCAGGCAGATGCCGAAGATCGGCAGAGCGCCAAGAAGGCGGCGGATGACGGGAACCGCGCTGTACAGGAGATCCTTCGGATCTCCCGGGCCGTTGGATAACAGAACGCCATCCGGCTGCAGATCAAGGATCGTCTCCGCAGGCGTGTTGTACGGGACGACGATGACATCGAAGTCGCGTCTCGTCAGCTCGTGCAGAATGCTGTGCTTGCACCCGAAGTCGATCACCACCACGCGCATGCCGTTCTTGCCCGGAAGACGGTATGGCTGGCGCGTCGACACCTGCTCGACGAGATGATGCTCTTTCGGCTGCAGGGCGAGCAATTGCCGCAATTCCTCCCCGGTACGGTCGTGCGTCGTCAGGACACCTCGCATCACGCCTTTCGTGCGCAGGAGTCGCGTCAGCATGCGCGTATCGATGCCGCTGATGCCCACGATCCCATGCTTCTTCATCAGATCGTCGATGGTCATGCGCGAGCGCCAGTTGCTGGGAGTGACGGAATGCTCCCGCACGATGATGCCTCGCGCCCACGGGTTCAGGGATTCATGGTCGTCGCGGTTGATGCCGTAGTTGCCGATGAGCGGGTAGGTGAATGTCACGATCTGTCCGGCGTAGGACGGATCGGACATGACCTCCTGATAGCCGGTCATCCCGGTATTGAAGACGATGTCTCCGACGACCTCACCCTCGGCGCCGAAATGGATGCCGGTAAACAGAGTGCCGTCGGCCATGTAGAGCTTTGCTTTTGTCACATTCCATTCTCCTTTGATGATCGATCGCATTTGTATACACTATTATGTATAAATATACAAAAGAATGCAAGGGCAGTTGACCGATTGATCAAAAAAAATCATCGGATCGTAAACATTCCTGGATGGAGGGTGGCTGCGAGCGGGTCGGATGAGGGATGGCCGGGGCGTTGGCGTTCTGGTGGAGCTGCTGTTTGTTTAAGCACCTCTCAGGCTGTGAGCGGATCTGAGGTGTGGACGTGACAGGCATGTATGAAAAATCGTACAAACACGTGGCTATGGCGGTCGGAGTGGGCGTTGTTGTATGAAAAATCACACAAAAGCGTGAGGCAGACGGTCGAAGCGAACGGTTTTGTAAGAAAAATCGAACAAAAATGGGGCACTGACGCCCGAAGCGTCTCGCTTTGTACGAAATATCGTACAAATGGATGCCGATGGCGAGTGGAACGAGGCGAGTTGTACGAAAAATCGTACAAAAGCGTGGGGAATGGAGACGAGGCGCCACAAGTTGTACGAAAAATCGTACACCCCCCGCAGCAGGCGGGCGGACGATCCGAGCGGCGGACCGGACGGCGCCAAACTGCTTGGGGCGTACGATTGTCCTTCCTGCCTGTCCTGGTTAAGCCATGAAC
This sequence comes from uncultured Paenibacillaceae bacterium, assembly GCA_937957685.1. Taxonomy (GTDB): domain Bacteria; phylum Bacillota; class Bacilli; order Paenibacillales; family DA-C8; genus Insulibacter. Next base: position 26,601 of record CALGAO010000142.1, on the reverse strand, counting down.
TTCACGCACACCGGCCTGGACACCTGCAGCTCAGGTCCGGCTGGCGTGAGCCGCCCGGTAACGGCGTCGCGGGCGAAGGTGACGACGTTGTTGGAGTCGCGGTTGGCGACAAGCACGAATCGGTTATCCGGAGACAGCGCAAAGTTGCGCGGGTGACCGCCGAGCGTCGGAACGTATTCGATCGGCGACAGACGCCCGTTCGCCTGGTCGATCGCGCAGACGACGATGCTGTCGTGACCGCGGTTCGAGCCGTAGAGGAAACGTCCGTCATTGGAAATGTGAATGTCGGCGCAGCTCTTCTCTCCCGCATAATCTTCCGGCAATGTGGAGATCGTCTGGACCTCGCTCAATACGCCCGCCTCTTCGTCGTAGTGGAACACCGTCACGGTCGCATTCAGTTCATTGATCACATAGACATACGGCAAGGTCGGATGGAAGGCGAGATGCCGCGGTCCCGAACCCGGTTGCACATGCGCCTTGCTGTGCGGGATGAGCCGGCAACCCTCCACGTCGAGCTTGTAGACGATGACCTGGTCGATGCCAAGGTCGCTGCACAGCGCATAGCGATTGTTCCGGTCGATGAACACCGAGTGCGGATGCGGGCTTCCCTGGTTCGGATGGACGCTGGAGCCTTCGTGCTGATGGACTTCATGGATCGGGCCGATCGAACCGTCCTCGAGGATCGGGCAGATGCCGATCATGCCGCCGTGATAGCTGGACACGATCAGGCATCGCGAAGTGTGATCCAGCGCGATATGGCAGGTCGGACCCACCGTCCGCCGGCTGTTCACGAACTCCAGCCTGCCATCGTCCAGTATCCGATAGCTGTAAGCTTCTCCGACCTTGCGCCCGTCCTCCACCACGGAGCCGATCGTATAGAGCATGCGCCTGTCGCGATCCACGGCCAGGAAGGTCGGATCGGCGAGACCGCTTATGCGATCGACGATCGTGAAGCGACCGGTGTCGATCTCGTATGTACAGGCATAAACTCCCGGCGTTTCCGGAGCCGCATAGGAACCGATGAATGCGAGCATCTGGTTGGAATTGTTGATGGTCATATTTAACTCACTCCAGTATTCTGAGAATCATGCGAATCAAGCAAACCACGAATATTATCGCAAATCTTGCCATATAAAACAAACACCGGGCCGTTGCGTCATCTGACCCGGTAACCAGGCCGACCTGAAGTCCGACTGTGAATCGCAGCGGGGAAACAGCAGGGGGGATGACACTCTCCAATCATGGGAAATCGATATTAAGGCAAACGAATCAGGCGAGAGGAGACCATCGGTCCCGAGGGCCCCTGCCGCCTGTTCAGATCAGGCGGTTCTGCAACCGGTATTCCTTGGGGGACAGACCGAAATGCCGGCGGAAGACTCGGTGGAAATACGTATAATTGGCAAATCCCGACGTCGCCGCGATGATATCCAGCGGCATATCCGTGTAGATGATCCGCTCCCGGGCCAGATTCAGTTTGACCTCAAGGGCATGCTGCATGATGCTCTGGCCGAACACTTCCTTGTACAGGTGAACCGCGCGGGACACGCTGATGTTAAAGTGGTCTGCGATATCCTGCAGCTGAAAGTTCCTCGTGGCGTATTCCTCGATGTAATGTTTGATCCGATAGGCGAGGAAGGCGCTGCCCAGATGCGGCCGCTGCTCGGTGATCAGACGGTCGACGGTCAGCAGCAGGACGCGCATCAGATAGTCCAGGATAGCCGGGGAGTCGGCGCTGTTGCGCCGGTGTTCGACCACGGTCAGGCGGCACAGCTGGACGATGCCTTCCTCCAGCGGGGTTCTGACCCGGAACGGTCGCTTCCGCTCGTTCCACCACTGATGGACCCAGGAGCCGGTGAAGAAGATGTAGTAATCGCCGCTCTCGATCTTCCTCTCGCCCTGGTGGTCTTCTTCATCGATCAGGAGCTCATAGTAGGCGTCGGGATGGATGATGAGCAGATCGCCGGGCGCAAGCAACTCATACTGGCCGTCGATCCACGTCCGGCTCAGCCCTTCCGTCTGAATGCGGATGAGATAATTTTGCCGCGGCACGTTCTTGCCATGATACGGTTTGTTGTGAAACGCATAGCCGGCGGACAGCACCCGGATGCCCGGATCGGACGAGGTATGCATGCAGTCTCACTCCTTCGACTGGACAACTAATGACATTATAAAAGATGCGGGTCAGGGATGGAATGGCCCGGGTGGGAAGACGGGTCTCGGCATCATTTTCCAGCAAAATCAAAAATTCTTATTGACAGTCGCAGTCTGTTCATGATAATTTTACCGAAGGAATCATTAATGTCCACGAAAGGAGGGTACATCACCATGAGAAATCTCGAAATCAAATTGCTTAATGGTCATATCATGGGTTTTGATGCAGCCTCCCGGACGAACGAACGGATAGGGGTATTACTCCTTTAGTCCCTTTAACGGGTTAACGTTTATCCGAGCGCAGGCTGCAGCATCCGCAGCGTGCGCTTTTTTATTTTTGCGTTTACGCGTTAAGTGCACATTGCGGAGGCAGTGTGCCTTTTTTCGTTCTTCGGGGAGAGTTGGCATCAGTCCCATGAGACTATTGATTGGGAACATTTGTTCTGATATGATCCAATCAGAATGAATGTCGGGTCTGAGAGAGATTAAAGGAGAGACAACAGATCATGTTCAGCGTTTTGTTCAAATTAGGCTGGTACTTCAAAGACCAATGGAAACGGTATACGATCGCCGTCATCTGCATGCTGATCTCGAGCATCACCGAGCTGATCCCGCCGATGCTGATCGGCACGTCGATCGACGAGATCGCCACCGGGACGCTCACCTGGCGGAGTCTGACGACGACGCTGGTGCTGATCGCGTCGATCACCATCATCACCTATATCGTCAACTATGTCGGCATATACCGATTGTTCGGGGGAGCGATGCTTGTCGAGCGCATCCTCCGTTCCAGGTTCCTGCGCCATCTGCTCAAGATGACGCCGACCTTCTACGAGCGCAACCGCACGGGCGACCTGATGGCGCGTGCCACCAATGACCTGAACGCCGTGTCGATGACGGCCGGCTTCGGCATCATGACGATGATCGACTCGACCCTCTGGATGGGGGCGATCATCGTGGCGATGAGCGTATTCATCTCATGGAAGCTGACGCTGGCGGCGATCCTGCCTCTGCCTGTCCTGGCTTACCTCGCCAACATGTACGGCAACTGGATCCACGCACGCTTCACCGAAGCGCAGGATGCCTTCGGCAAGATGAATGATGACGTGCTGGAGACGGTGTCGGGCATTCGCGTCATCCGCGCCTACGTGCAAGAGAAGTCATCGGAGAAGAAGTTCGCGGAGATCACGGAGGATGTGTTCAACAAGAACCTTGCCGTTGTTCGCATCGACTCGCTGTTCGAGCCGACGGTCAAGATCCTCGTCGGCATCAGCTATCTGATCGGCCTGTGCTATGGGGCTTACCTCGTCTATCACGGGGAGATCACGATCGGCGTGCTCGTCACCTTCAACGTGTACCTCGGCTATCTCATCTGGCCGATGTTCGCGATCGGCGAGATGATCAATGTCCTGCAGCGGGGCAACGCCAGCATGGACCGGGTTAACGAGACGCTGTTCACCAAGGAGGACGTGAAGGAGCCGGCCGAACCTGTCGATGTGAAGGAGCCGGATCGCATCGAGTTCCGGAATGTGACGTTCCGCTACCCGACTTCCTCGGTCGACAATCTCGTCGACGTCACCTTCTCGATCGAGCGAGGCCAGACCATCGGCATCGTCGGGCGCACCGGCAGCGGCAAGACGACGCTGATCAAGCAGCTGCTGCGGGAATACCCGCCGGGCAAAGGCTCGATCACGATCTCCGGCGTACCGATCGACCGGATCAGCTTCGACCGGCTCAAGAGCTGGTACGGATACGTGCCGCAGCAGCAATTCCTGTTCTCGAAGCCGCTCCGGGACAACATCAAGTTCGCCAACCATGCGGCAACGGAGGAGGAACTGGCCACCGCGCTGGAGTTGTCCGCGCTGGAGAAGGACCTGGCATACCTGCCGCAAGGGCTGGACACACTCGTGGGCGAGAAGGGGGTGGCCCTGTCCGGCGGACAGAAGCAACGGGCCTCCATCGCCCGCGCGCTCATCGCGGAGCCGCCGATCCTCATCCTCGACGATGCGCTGTCAGCGGTTGACGCGCGCACGGAGGCGGAGATCATCGCCAACATCCGCCGCGTCCGCAGCGGCAAGACGACGCTGATCGCCACCCACCGCATGTCCGCCGTGCTGCATGCCGATCTGATCCTCGTCCTCGACGAAGGGCGGATCATCGAGCGCGGCACGCATGAGCAGCTGATGGCGCTGGGCGGCTGGTACAAGGAGCAATTCGAGCGGCAGCAAATGGAAGAGAAATTGAGCGGAAATGAGTGATTGATTCATGAGCTATGACCATGACCAATTCGAGCTTGAGATAGACCGAAAATCGCGGCGTGACATCAAGGCGGGCAGACGGCTGGTCCGCTACGCCTTGCCTTTCAAGAAGATCCTGATCTTCGCGCTTCTCATGCTGCTCATCGCGGTCGGCACCGACATCGCCGGGCCGCTGGTGGCGAAGCGGATCATCGACGAGCACATCGCCGGCATCGAGACCCCCTGGCATGTGGCGACGGTGGACGATTCCTTCGCGGTCAGCCGCGAAGGCACCCTGTACAAAAGGGCGGACCGGTTCGCGGAAGGCGAGGAGCAGGGAGCGGAGGTACGCATCCTCCAGATCGGCAACGAGTTCTACTGGATCCCGCGGGCTATCGCCTTCGACGGCTCGCGCAGCTATGCCGACGGCATCGTGCGCATCACTGCGGAGGACGGGACGGTGGCGGAGTACGCGGCCGAACCGATGTCCATCAGCGAAGTATTGCCGTTCTTCATGACGGAATTAAACGGCGTATTGCGCCTGAGCGTCTTCTATTTCGGCCTGATCATCATCTCGGCGATCTTCAGCTACGGACAGCGGTATTACCTGCAATATTCGGCCAACCGCATCATCCGCAATATCCGCACGCAGGCATTCGCCCAGATCCATCGGCTGCCGATCCGCTACTTCGACAACCTGCCGGCGGGCAAGGTCGTGTCCAGAATCACCAACGACACGGAGACGATCCGCGACCTGTATGTGAATGTTCTGGCGAACGTCTTCTCGGGCGTGGTGACGATGGCCGGCATCTTCGGCATGCTGTTCCTGCTGGATGTGCGGCTCGCCCTGATCAGCCTGTTCATCATCCCGCTGCTCGGCCTGTGGGTGTACATCTACCGCAAGTTCGCGCGCCGGTATAACCGCGTCATCCGCAGCGAGGTCAGCGAGATGAACGGCATGATCAACGAGTCGATCCAGGGGATGTCGCTGATCCAGGCGTTTCGCAAGGAGGATCAGGTGTTCCAGGAGTTTGAGCAGCACAATACCCGGCATTTCAACTTCCGCAACAAGATGCTCAACCTGAACACCCTGACCGGCTTCAACCTGATCGGCGTCGTCCGCAACCTGGCCATGATCGCGATGGTCTGGTACTTCGGCGGAGTCCGGCTGTCCGGCGTTGAAGGCGTGATCACCGTCGGCGTGCTGTACGCCTTCGTCGACTATCTGAACCGCCTGTTCCAGCCGGTGGTCAACATCATCAACCAGCTGCCGAACCTGGAGACGGCGATCGTCTCCGCGGAGCGCGTGTTCGTGCTGATGGATGAAGAGGGCGAAGACGTCTCGGAGCAGCAGATTCCACGCTACAAGGGAGATGTGGAATTCCGCGACGTCTGGTTCGCCTACAAGGACAATGACTATGTGTTGAAGGGGATCAATTTCGCGGCGAAGCAGGGCCAGACGGTGGCGCTGGTCGGTCATACCGGCTCGGGCAAGAGTTCCATCATCAACCTGCTGTTCCGGTTCTACGACGTGCACAAGGGCAGCATCACCATCGACGGGGTCGATACCCGCGACATCCCGCGCCAGGCGATGCGCGAGCATATGGGGATCGTGCTGCAGGACCCGTTCCTGTTCACCGGCACGATCATGTCCAACGTGACGCTCGGCGATCCGTCGATCACTCGCGAGCAGGTCGAGCAGGCGCTGAAGGAAGTCGGGGCCGAGCGGATGCTGAAGCGTCTGCCGCGCGGGCTCGACGAACCGGTGAACGAGAACGGCGGCACCTTGTCCGCCGGCGAGAGACAGCTCATCTCCTTCGCTCGGGCGCTCGTGTTCAACCCGGCGATCCTCATCCTGGACGAAGCCACGTCGAACATCGACACCGAGACGGAGGCGATCATCCAGGATGCGCTGGAGGTTGTGAAGAAAGGGCGGACGACCTTCATCATCGCCCATCGACTGTCGACGATCAAGAATGCCGACCTGATCCTCGTTCTGGATCGCGGCGAGATCGTGGAACGCGGGAACCACGACCAGCTGATGGAGAAGCAGGGCCGGTATTATCAGATGTACCAGTTGCAGTCCGGCGAGCTTCAGACGTTCTCGAGAACCGCAGGCTAGGCATAGGCAAGAAGGCTGTCCGTCAAATGGACAGCCTTCTGTTTATGATATGGCACGGTTCAGGACAGCTTCCCGGGAGCTCCGTACTTCCGGTCCGCATCATCGAGCACGAGCACCCAGTCGTTGCCCGGTGCCGGTTCCCCGCCGGGCGGGAGGAAGGTCGCGGCGCCGCTGTTGCGGATCTCGCCGATCAGCTGGCTTAAGCCGCTGCGCGGATCGTACCACCAGGCCCTGAGCACCGTGCCGGACAGGACGCCAAGCCTGACGGTGAACGGCCTGCCCGTATAGGTGTACAGGAAAGCATAATCTTCGCCGCGCGTCGCCCGGATATGATCATAGCGCCAGCCGGGATCGCCGTCGATGATCGTCTGATCAGGGAATCTCACCAGATAGGGCCGCGACAGCATCAGATGTTTCAGGTGCTGCATCTGTCCGGCGCCGTCCGCATGAATCGCTTCATGCCAGAACTGCCTGACGCCGTAGTTGCCCGGCGCAAACTGCGGCTTGTGCATCTGCATGATGGCGTTGTGCCCATACGAATGGCCGCATGCTCCGGAGAACACGGACCAGTACGCATACCGCCGCACATCCTCAGCCTGCCACAGGGGCTGGCTCGAATCATGCAATCCCTGCGGGATGCCTTCATAGGAAGGCTCGCCATCCAGCGTCGGCTTGGCTGGCCAGCGGGCGTAATCCTCCTGCACATATCGCCAGTTGTCCTCGCCCCGCCAGGTGCTCGGGTGATCTTTCCCGATCTGGTCGTATCGGGTGTGTCCTGACTGGAACATGTTGAAGTCCAGCCACGGCTCATGATGGAACCAGGTCGAGGATTGGGTCCGTCCGAAGGGATGGTACGTCATCAGATGATCCGGATCTGCGCTGCGAATCGCATGGGCAAGGGCAAGCCAGACCTCCATTCGCCTGTGGCCATGCGCGTCGCCGCCGATGATCCAGATCAGGTTCGGCCTGCTCCGGTAGCGTTCGGCCAGCCACCTGCCGTAGATCATGGCCTGCTCGGCCGAGAGACCGTCAGTGCGGGATACAAGGCTTCCCCAGACCGCGACCAGAGCGATATACAGACCATATTCCCTGGCGGTATCAACGATATAGTCGAGGTGTTCCCAATAGCTGTCACGGCTTCCCGTGCTGCCCGGATCGGGCCGCGTCAAGTCCCGGTCGACTAATGGCAACGAGCCGTATATATTCGGGGTATCCGGAGAATGAACGGCCATCACCTGCACGACGTTGAAGCCCTTGGCCTTGCGATCCGCATAATACTCGCGAATCTCCTCGCGCGTCAGTCGGTGCAACAGCCAGGCCGTATCCGCCAGCCAGAAGAAAGGTTCGCCAGCCCCAGTGATCAGAAATCTGCCATTCGCCGAAACCCGCAGCTTCCAGCTGCCCCCATCCTGGTGCTCATTCAATGTCCGGATCCTCCTCCTTGGCTTGGAGCTCTCCATCCTGTTCGGTCATGTTCGCACGAACGTAATGGAGATGCGCGCATCGTTCTATGGAAGGGTTGCTCATGTTCCTGATAGACGGAAGGCGCTATCTGTCTGCCGCAGCGGATGAGATGGCGCCTTTGCCGTTTTCATGTATGGGGAAGGTCGATCAGAACTTCACGAGTTGATCGACCAGAACCGGTTGTCCGGTGCGCATCGAGATATTGCCCGCGATGCCGGTCAGGATGGACATGGCCCCGTCGATATGGCTGGCCGCGCGATTGAGCGGATCGTCGATCGGCGTGCCGAACAGGTCGTTCAGCAGGATCGGGTCGCCGCCGCCGTGACCGCCCACCCCTTCTTCGATCGGCACGTTGTATGGCTCGCCGAACATCGGGAACACATTGATCGTCTTGCCGACAACCGCACCCTCAAGCGCCTTGTCGCCGCCGGAGTTGATGTACGATTGCTCGACGACCTTCACTTCGATCCGGCCCTTGCTGCCGTTGAACACGACGTTGAAGCCTTCCCAGGGCAGGTACGCATTGAGCGAATAGGTCAGGATCGCCTTGTTCTTGTATTCCACGAGCACGCCCATCGTATCTTCGATGCTGATGCCGTCGCCAAATACGCTCTGGTCTCTCTGGTATCCGTCTTCCGATTCCGCATCCAGGTACATGCTCTTCAGATGCGGATTCTCCTCGAGATGCAGGGCGAATGGATCGTTCTTCGCGTTCTCGCTGCCATGCGCGCGTTGATAAAACTTCGTTTCGCCCCTGCGCTCCGCATTCTCGCGCCCGTAGAAGCGGAGTCCGCCCAGGGCGAAGACTTTCTTCGGCTGCGTGCCGAGCCAGAAGTTCACCAGGTCGAAGTGGTGAGTCGACTTGTGCACGAGCAGACCGCCGCTGTTGCGCTTGTCGCGGTGCCATCTGCGGAAGTAGTCAGCGCCGTGCTGCGTGTTCAGCAGCCATTCGAAGTGCACGGAATATACCTCACCGATCACGCCGTCGCGGATCAGTTCGCGAATCTTCGAGTTATGCGGAGCATAACGGTAGTTGAAGGTGACGCGCAGCTTGCGGCCTGTCCGCTTGACCGCGTCAAGGATCTCCTGGCATTTCTCTTCGTCGATCGTCATCGGCTTCTCGGAGATGACGTCACAGCCCAGCTCCATCGCACGGATGATGTAAGTATGATGCGTGCGGTCGATGGACGTTACGATGACGTAATCCGGCTTCTGCTCGCGGATCATGTCGTCGAAGCGATCGGCGGTATAGGTTGGAACCGGCGGATGGTCGTATTTCTCCTGCAGCAGCTTGTTCGAATAGTTCATGCGAATCTGGTTGATGTCGCAGAAGGCGACAAGCTCGGATGTTTCGCGATAGTCACGGGCCAGACTGCCCCAGAAGAACTCTGCTCTGCCTCCTGTACCGACAAGAGCGTATCTTTTTCTTTGTGTCATGGTTTGATTCCCTCCTTCATGTTCTACTAACAGAATAGTCAATTTACGCTAATGAATCTTTGTATATTTTGCTGAAATCGTGTAATTGTTTGCGTATATTGCTATAATGTGAGCAGGAGTTTATCCATGATCGGAAGAGAGGGCTGGATCATGAAGCACAAAATTGTCGTCGGCAGGTCGCGCTACGATGAGAAGATGGATATGGCGCAGAGCCACTTTCACGATCGGTATGAGATCTACTATCTGTTGTCTGGCGAGCGTTTCTATTTCATCGACCATCGCATGCATCTCGTGCAGGCCGGAGATCTGGTGTTCATCGACCGCTATGCGCTGCATCAGACGAGGGATACGGGGATCTCCCATCACGAGCGCATCCTGATCGAGTTCCCGCAGGAGTTTCTGGAGCCGCTGTACGGGGAGCTGACCGGGATCCTGCCGCAACTGTTCAGGAAGGGCGGCTATGTCATCCGCCTGCAGGATGAGGAGCGGAGGCGCATCGAGTCGATGCTGTTCGAGATGCTCAGCAACGCTGCGGGCGAGCGCGCGCACTCCGAGCTGTATCTGAAGCTGCAGCTGGCGGAGCTGCTGATCCGCGCGGCCAGGATCACACCCCAATCCGGCGAGCAGCGCGACGTGTTCCATCCGACATTGCGGGAGATCATCGGCTGGATCAGCGCCAACTTCCGTGATCCTGCCCTGAAGCTGGAAGATGTATCGGAGCGGTTCGCGATCAGCAAATATTATCTGTGCCGCCTGTTCAAGCAGGACACCGGCTACACGTTCACCCACTATGTGAATCTGTTGCGCATCCGTGAAGCGCAGCGGCTGCTGCGTGAGACGAACGAGAAGGTGGTGACGATCTGCGAGATGGCGGGCTTCGAGAATCTCCACCATTTCTGCCGCGTGTTCAAGCAGATCTCCCATGTCTCGCCGCTGCAGTACAGGAAGAATCATCTGCAGGGGATGGCGGCAAATGACATGATCGGCGACATAGTTCCATAATGACTAAAAGTAATCCGGTCATTGGTGTAAAAGATTCATTATCGTGCGGTTTTTCGGGTGAAAGGCAAAAAATATAATTCCAGAATGGATGAAAGTTTGCTGTAATCAGCACCAGGAAGAGACTTGGAACAGGATGTGACGGAAATGAATCGGGATGCGCATCCATCCGGTGTACATCATCCTTGCCTCCGGCGCGGTTGGAATCGTATTATACAGCTAGTGAGAGAAAGAAACAGGAGCCATCTGCACCAAGCAGATGATGCGGCCGGTCGAACGGAACGGGGAATGCCAGGTTCTGTACCAGGCGGCAGCGAGTTGGAGACGAGAGGATGGCGATCACAGGATGGCATCACTGGGGGAGCGCATCACGAGCCGGAAGGGCAAGGACGTCTATGAATGGATCCGGCTCAAAGGGATTATCTCCAAGCAGGAGCTTCATGAATTAAGCGGATATACGATCAGCACATTGACCCGCTTGCTGGAGGAGCTGATCGGCGAAGGGCTGATCGAGGAAACCGGCTTCGGCGAATCGACCGGCGGACGACGCCCCACGCTGTATCAGATCCGTGCGGATTACGGATACATATTCGGGCTGGACATCTCGCGCGGCACATCCCGGCTCGTCCTATGCGACATGCGGATGAACAAGCTGGACAGCGTCGTCTGGAAGATGACCTCCGAGCTGGTGCCGGAGCGCCTGCTCGATGAAGTGGGGGAAGCCGCACGGCAGATGATGATGAGGCACCGTCTCCCGGCCAGAAAGGTGTTGGGCATCGGGGTCGGCGCCGTGGGACCGCTGGATCGGGCGCGCGGCGTCATCCATGCGCCTGAACGTTTTCCTGCGCCGGGCTGGTATGACGTGCCGATCCGGGAGATGCTGGAGCAGAGGCTGTCGCTGCCTGTCTGGCTGGACAATGGCGCGAACACGGCGCTGCTTGGCGAGTATTGGAGCGATATGGAGGAGCGCCCGCAGCATGTGCTGTACGTGCATGTGGGGGTTGGCATCCGCTCCGCCGTCATGGTGGGGGGCAAGATCGTCTATGGCGCGGTCGATATGGAAGGCGCCGCCGGCCAGATGGTCATCCAGAGCGATGGCCGGACGCCGATCAGCGCCAGCGGCAACTATGGCGCATGGGAATCGTACATCACCTCGCACGCCCTGGAACGGGTGGCCGTCTCCTATCTGAAGCAGGGCAGGCAGACGCTGCTTCGGGATCGGTGCCGCAAGCCGGAATTCGTGACCTATGAGGATCTGGAACGGGCCTACCATGATGGCGACTCGCTGGCACGCGAGATTTTCACCCAGGCGGCCTCGTACTTCGGCATCGGCCTGGCCAACCTGCTGAACATTCTCCACCCCGAGCAGGTGATCCTGGGCGGCCCGATCGTGGGCAGCATTGACGTGTTCTACGAGGACGCGATCCGCATCGCCCGCCACAATACCTATTACTATCCGCAATATCAGGTGGAGTTCCGGAGAAGCCGACTGCAGGATGATGCCGTGGCCATCGGGGCGACCGCGCTCGTCATCGGGCAATTAAGCGCGTGACGGGCAGATCTTCATTTGAATAAACTCATACTATTTTTGCCAACTATCATGATCAAAACGATCGGATTAATGGGGGGTGACGGACGCTCCCACGGTCATCAAAAAAAATGACGCGAGATGCGGCCTGTGTCCATAACGGACGGCCATATCTCGCGTCTTGCTGTTATCGTGCGGCCGGTGGCAGGAGATCAATAAGCGGTCCAGCCTGCATCCGCCGTGATGACGGTGCCGTTCACGAAGCTCGAATCATCGGAAGCGAGGAACAGGGCAACGGTTGCGATCTCATCCGGATTGCCTTGACGAGGATTCGCGCTTGCTCCGGCAGTAGCCTTGCCCATGCCGAACTGGCTCACGTTCGTGAAGGTGGTGTGGATGTTGGTCGCGACGCCGCCAGGAGCGATCGCGTTGCAGCGGATGCCCTTGTCCGCGTATTGGAAGCCGACGTTCTTGGTGAAGCCGATGACCGCATGCTTGGATGCCGTATATGTGGCACCCGCGCGCGAACCGCACAATCCGCCGATGGATGCGATGTTGATGATCACGCCCTTGCCCTTCTCGAGGAAGATCGGCAGCGCCTTGCGAGTCGACCGCATGACGCTGGTCGTATTGACCGCGAACACGCGCTCCCAGAGCTCGTCCGTCACTTCCGCAGCCGGAATGAAGTTGTCCATGATGCCGGCGTTGTTGACCAGGATGTCCAGTGTGCCGTATGTATTCACCGCTGTATCGATCATGTTCTGGATATCTTCTTCCTTGGCTACGTTGGCCTGAACCGCCACCGCCGTGCCGCCTGCAGCCGTGATCTCATTGACGACAGCCTGCACGCCTTCCAGATTCAGGTCGGCAGCGACAACCTTGGCTCCTTCCTTGGCGAACAGGGTGGCGATGGACTTGCCCATGCCCGATGCGGCGCCGGTTACAACTGCTACTTTGTCTGCCAGTTTCATTGCGAATCCCTCCAGAGTTTTGCAAATTGGTTACATAGATTTTCCAATTACATTCTATATTATATCCTTCGCGACGACTGTGATCAATGTCACGAAATGGATGCGCTTGGCAAAATTGCAGGATTATGCAGTTTGTTGTCGATTCCTGATGTTACCGTTTATGATGCGTTTTTTTACCGGTTTCTTATGAGTTACATTTACGAGCTAGCGGGTGCTGTGTTATCGTAGGAAAGGATGAAAGGGTGGGATCGCATGAATCAGATACATATGAACCTCTACAAGGACTGGCTGCTCACGGTAAGGGATGTGTTTCGCGGCTCCGGGCAACCTTTGCCGGATGATATGGAAGATGATGAGGTGGCGTTGCAGTATTTTCTCCAGAATGCCCCTTACGAGGAGGCACGCCTGCAGCGCGATCTGAACATCGAGCGCTTCCGCGTCATCCAGGAGACGATGCAGAACCATATGGAATCGCTGATCATACCGGATATCCGGACGCGTACCGGCTATACCGGAGATCAGTTTGCCTTTCATTGGGTATATGCGCAGGGGGGAACACATCATTGAGAAATACTCCGAATACCGCATTCCGCTCCCCTGACGATCATCGGAGATAGATTTGGTCAGATGAATGCATATCACTATGAAGGAGGCATTGCACATGGAGTTGGGACTCAAGGGCAAAAAAGCGCTGATCACCGGCGGCAGCAAGGGCATCGGTCTGGCGACGGCCGTGCGCCTGATCCTGGAGGGAGCCGATGTGGCGATCTGCGCCAGAAGCAAGGAAGGGCTGGATGAGGCGGACGCGATCATCCGCGAGCGGACGGGACGCGGCGCTCTGCTCATCCAGGCCGATGTGTCGACGAGAGAAGGCTGCGAGCGGGCGGTAGCGGAAACCGTCCAGGCCTATGGCGGGCTGGATATCCTGATCAACAATGCCGGTACCTCTGCGGCCCGTCCCTTTGAGGACATCTCGCCGGAGGAATGGGCGGGCGATCTGGATCTGAAGCTGCATGCGGCGATCAACTGTTCCCGCGCGGCCATCCCGCACATGAAGCGGGCTGGAGGCGGGGCGATCGTCAACGTCACGGCCTCCAGAGCCAAGACGCCCGGCGCTTCGTCCATGCCGTCCAGCGTCAGCCGCGCCGCCGGAATGGCGCTCACCAAAGCGATGAGCAAGGACCTCGGCCCGTACGGCATCCGGGTCAACACCGTCTGCATCGGCACGATCCGCAGCGCCCAGGTGGAACGGATGTGGAAGGCCCAGACACCGGACAGGACCTGGGAGGAGTACGCCAGAGATCCGGGGCACGGCATTCCGCTCGGCAGGATCGGCGATGCCGATGAAGCGGCAAATGTCATTGCATTTCTCGTCTCGGAAGCGGCCTCTTACGTTACCGGCACCTCGGTGAACATCGACGGCGGACAAGCGGCGGCCCTGTAATTTCCGGGATCATGCGACATGGAGCGCTTCGCCATCAAGCTGCCACGCCTTCTTGGGGCAGTGCGGTTTGGTGGCGATTCTTGTCTTTTTTTGCCTGGCCGCTTTGCCATATGGAGATTGGGAAGCAAATGATTGGATATGACACATAATTTTAGACTGTCGGTCTAATTTTTGCTGGACACCCGGGGGGGAATCCACTATACTCAGGAATGGAACAGAAGTATGATACAGCAAAGGTGTGTGCGACGATGCGGGATTCCACCCTTCAGAAGAGACAACAGGTTATCGACAAGGCTTTGGATATGTTTGTTGCCCGCGGTTATGAAAACGTATCCGTTGACGAGATCATACAGGAAACGGGCATATCCAAGGGAACGTTCTATCACTATTTCGAAAGCAAGGAAGACATCCTCGCCGACTTCGGCAAGGTGCAGAACGAAGTGATCCAGCGTTGGACGCAGGACGGCCCGAGGAATGTGACCTCCCTGGAGGAGCATATCAATCGGCTGTTCCTGGAGCTGTCGGATACGGTCTGTGAGATCCCGAGGCTGATACGCAGCATTTTCGCCCTGGCCGCGCAGAACGAGAGGGTGGCCGAGATGCACGGCGACCTGTTCCGCCATCTCCAGACGGCGCTCAGCAAGTGGATCCCTGAACCGGGCAAGATCGACGCGCTGGTGGCCACGTACGCCGGCACATTATATATATGGTCACATGAGGAGAAGGCCGATCTGAAGCAGATGGTGCAGGAGCGCATGAACGTGCTCTGGCGGGGGATCGGCGAAGCGGACGGCAAGATCAAGGTGACACCGTCCTTCGACCGTTCCCGCAAGATTCGCGTTGCGGTCATCGGCGGCGGTCTGGCGGGGCTTACGGCTGCAGCTTATCTGAGCGAGCATCCGAATGTCGAAGGCATCCTGTTCGAACGCAGCCCGCAGTTCGGCGGCAGGGCGTTCACCTATGAGAAGGAAGGCTTCACGCTGAACTATGGCGCGCACGCCATCTACGGCATCGATCGCCATACGATCAGCAAGATCGGGCAAGAGCTCGGGCTCACCTTCAGCAGCCGGCAGGTCGACAAGCGCAAGGTCATCTACGAGAAGAACGGTCATATGACGCCAGCTCCGCTCGACGCCATCAACATGCTGAAGACCGATCTGCTCGGGCCGCTGGAGAAGGTCAGATTCGTCGGCGAGATCGTCAGCATCGTGACCAACATTCACAAGATGAAACATTACGCCACGCTCGGCGATTTCTTCGCCGAATCCACGGTCAGCGAGGACATCAAGGAGCTGTGGGAGCATCTCGTCTGCTCGAACTTCTTCATCTCGCCGGAGGACGCGCGCAAGGTGCCGGGTTCCGTCATCTGCGAATATTACCAGAACCTGTTCGTGTCGCAGCGGCCGGTCAACTATATCCTGGGCAGCTGGGTCGTGATCACCAATCAGCTGACGCAGAAGATCGAGAAGTCCGGACGTTGGGAACTGTCGATGCGGGAAGCGGTGGACGAAGTGGCTCAGGAGGGCGAGAAGTTCAGGCTGACGACGAAGAAAAGGGCGGAGCTGTTCGATTACGTCATCTTCGCGATGCCCGTCCAGCAGGTGGCCAAGCTGCTCAAGGGAACGCCATGGGAGAGCGAAGTGGCGCCGTATGAGAACAACACCTCCACAGAGGTGCTCGTCTACGACGTGGGCCTGAAGCGGATCGTGAACCGTCCGTTCTCGTACATCAGCGATATGGACAACAAATGCTTCATCAGCGATGTGACCGCCACGGACAATACGATCGCTCCGCCGGGAGGCCAGCTTCTGCAGGGGATCGCTTACCTGCATGACAACTTCGAGTCGGAGGCCGAGCTCAAGGCGTACCAGGATCGCCGCGTGGAACAGATGGAGCAGCTGTTCGACCGCCATTACCCGGGCTGGCGAGATGAGGTCGCTGTGAAGCGGATGTCGAAGAAGGCGATGGTGCAGAGCGTCAAGGCGATCGCCGACAACAAGTTTATGCCGGTGCGGATCGAGGGTGTGCCGTTCTTCTTCTGCGGCGATGGCTGCGAGGGCAAGGGTCAGCTTGCCGAGCGTGCCTTCTCCAGCGCCCGTCAGGCTGCGAAGCTGCTGATCGGACAATTGCAAGCATGATTCCAGGCAGGCTGTCCCATGTGTCATGCCATCATTGGCTTGATCCCGGGACGGCCTTTTTGGCATGGAGTGATGGTCATTGGGGGGAATGCGGCATCCCGGACGGTCATCGTCCAGTGGATCACGGCAAATGCGGATTGCATGTATGAAGCATCGTTGCATCATCGACATCACTCGTCCAACTATGAAGCAGCTTTGATTGTACCGGACTTGAGGGCTATCGACTGTGACATTTTTCACGAGAGAAGCACAGAAACGAAAATCCTGTTGAAAGGCCTTACACAATCGTTCACAATGGGATCAGACAGAGAATCGGGCAAGAGGGGGGTGTCTTCATGACTCACGGTGATTGGCACAAGGCATTGTCATCTGCTCCCGACAAGCAGCATATGCTCGTGGATGGGGGCGCGTTGGCGGATCGGATCCAGGCGCTTAAGGCGCATCCGGCTGCAGAACCGCTGATCAGGGAGATCAGGGAGGCTGCGGACCATTTCCTGGAGGAACCGATCCCGCTGCTCCTGTGGTCGAAGCATCGGCTGTTCGCGGAGGAAGGTTCGAGATTGCCGTATGAGGAGCTGTACTTCGCCAGACGGCGCAGGCTGACCGCGCTGGCGCTCATGGCGCTGCTGGAGCCGGAACAGTCTCGCTATCTGGCCGGTCTGGAGGATCTGATCTGGGCGATCTGCGATGAGTATAGCTGGTGCTTGCCGGCTCATCTGCCGCGTCCTTCGGAGCAGCATGCGTATTCGATCCGGCATGATCGATGGCTGGATAACGACAAGCGCGACTGGGTCGACCTGTTCGCCGCGGAGACGGCTTTTGCCCTTGCCGAGATCTGCGGGCTGCTGGATGGCCGGCTGGCTCGGGCGATTCATGAGCGAGTGCGGCATGAGGTTTATCGCCGGGTCCTGTATCCCTATATGAATCGCGGTCCCTTCGGCTGGGAGGAAGCCCGGCACAATTGGTCCGCCGTGTGCGCGGGCTCCATCGTATCCGCCGCGATCTACCTGGTCGATGATCCGGATGAGCTGGGCGAGATCATGGATCGTGCGCTTCACTCGCTCGGCTGCTTCCTGGAAGGGTACGGGGACGACGGCGCGTGTATGGAGGGCATTTATTACTGGGGGTACGGATTCGGATTTTACGTCTATGCGGCTGATCTGATCAGGCGGAGAACAAGCGGGGCGCTGGACCTGTTCGCATCGCCGAAGATTCGCGAGATCGCAGCCTTCCAGCACAAATGCTTCCTGAGCGGGGATCGGGTCGTCAACTTCGCGGATTCGGGGCCAGTCGGAAGGGTGCAGATCGGACTGACCCACTATCTGGCGAAGCAGTTCCCGGAGTGTGAGGTGCCGGAGCTGAAGCTGCGAGCGCGGTTTGCGGACGACCATTGCGGGCGATGGGCGCCTGCCTTGCGCAATCTGCTGTGGTTCGATCCGGATCTGACGGGCAAGCCCTGGGGCGATGCTTCCTGTTGGCTGGGAGATGTGCAATGGCTGATCTCCCGCCGCGCAGGCGAGGATGGCATGATGTACGGATTTGCCGCCAAGGGCGGGCATAACGACGAGCCGCATAACCACAATGACGTGGGGAGCTTCATCCTGCATGCCGGCGGCGTCTCGCTGCTGGCGGACATGGGCTGGGGGATGTACAGCGCGCAGTATTTCGGCGAGCAGCGGTATACGTTCATCTGCACCAGCTCGGCCGGGCATTCGGTGCCGATCGTCGATGGTCAGCTGCAGGAGGCTGGCCGGGAGCGGAAGGCGCGGGTGCTGGCTGCTGCGAGTGAGGCGGATCGCGATGTGCTGGAGCTGGAGTTGGCGGGAGCATACCCGGCCGAACGTCTGCGCTCGCTGGTGCGCCGGTTCGAGTGGCGGAAGGAGCAAGTCCCTGTGCTGGTGCTGACGGACTCGTATCAGATCGCAGGGACGGGAACCTCAGGTGGGTCAGAGGAACCCGTCAGGATCGTCGAGCGCTTCATCTGCGTGGCGCATCCCGTCAAGGTGGCGCGCAATTGCTACCTGATCGACGGCGGCAAGCATGCCCATGTGCGCATCTATTATGACTTCGAACTGGCCGAGGCCGAAGTGGAGAAGTTGGACATGATCGACCATCATGGCAGGAAGGTCGAGTATTATGCGCTGGATTTCGCCTGGACGATGAAGGAGGCGGCGTGCGAGGCCCGGTTCGAGTTCAGGTTCGCGTGAGCGGACGAAAGCGGGAATCGGTTTGAGCGACCCGTGGTTGAGGCTGCTCACTCACGCAGTTCTTTGAATGTAAGCAGAAAAAGTCTGTTTACAGGCGGCGTCGACCGCTATGGAGGAGCTGTAAGCAGAAAAAATCTGCTTACAGGCCGCCGCGTTGGGTTTTGTGAAGCTGTAAGCAGAAAAAATCTGCTTACAGGCCGTCGCGTTGGGTTTTGCGAGGTTGTAAGCAGAAAAAATCTGCTTACAGGCCGTCGCGTTGGGTTTTGTGAAGCTGTAAGCAGAAAAAGTCTGCTTACAGGCCGTCGCGTTGGGTTTTGCGAGGATGTAAGCAGAAAAAATCTGCTTACAGGCGGCGTCGACCGCTATGGAGGAGTTGTAAGCAGAAAAAATCTGCTTACAGGCAGCGTCGACCGCTATGGAGGAGCTGTAAGCAGAAAAAACTATTTAGCCCCTTAATCCATTTGGACACTCCATTTCACTTCAGATAAACTATAAGCAAGTGGAGGAGTTCCAATGAAAAGACGATTTCGGTGTCCTGTCCAAGCGAAGAAGGAGTACGTAGCCGAGGTGCTTGCATTCGGGTATCGAATTGAAGCTGCAGCCAGACGTTTCGGCATGTCTCCCCGAACGCTTAGTGATTGGGTTCGCCAATATCGGGATGAGGTGGATGAACTGATGGCCAAAAAACGCAATGAAGAAGAACAGTTGAAACGCGATGCGGAAAGACTTCAAGAACTCGAGAAAAAATACAGTGAAGCCATGAAGCTCATTGGTGAAAAAGAACTGGAGATCAACATTCTCAGAGAACTCGTAAAAAAAATCATCCCGATTGGAAGTAGCTATACGTTGGATCAACGAAGGGTTTCCCGTCCGAACGGTGTGCCAATACTGCAGCTTGCCTCGTTCCTCCTATTACTACCACATGAAGCATCCCAAGCGGCGTAAACCTGCAGGTAAGGGGCGTCCGATCCCGGGTTACTCGTATGACAGACAGGGAAATCGGGTTTCGGATGCCCGCATCAAAGCCTATCTGATTCGCCTGATTCAAGGCCCTAACGCTGCATTTGGCTACCGAAAGCTGACCGTATTGTTGAGACAAAAGTATAAGCTAGTGATCAACAAGAAAAAGGTCTACCGGTTGTGCAAGGAACTGAAGATCCTGGCTCCGCAGCGCGAGATCAAGCATCCTGTTCCAAAGAAGATCGCACGTAATCGGATCGTGACGGGCCCCAATCAGCTGTGGCAAATGGACATCAAGTATGGTTACATCGCGGGAACCCGTCGGCACTTCTACGTGGCCAGCATTATCGACGTCTTTGACCGCAACATTGTGGCGTATTATCGAGGGAAAACGTGCAAAGCAGCCGATGTCATACAAGCTCTGCAGAAGGCGCTTCTCAAGCGGAAGATCCACCTGCAAGAGCATCCCCTCGTCATCCGTACCGACAATGGCACACAATTCACCAGCAAAGATTTCCGGCGATTCTGTGAGCTGGCAGGAATCGAGCATGAACGCATTCCCAACCATACACCAGACAAGAATGCGTATATCGAATCATTTCACAGCATCCTGGAAAGGGAATGCTTCCTTCGCAACTGCTTCGAGTCATTTGAGCAGGCCTATGCTGAAGTAGACCGATTCATTCGGTACTACAACAATGAGCGAATCCACGGCAGCCTCAATGATTGGTCACCGAGAGAATATCTCCGCAAGGTGGCCTCAGGTGAGATCGTCCCAAAGAATATCGCAGTATAGTGAGAATGCGCATGAATGAAAGTGAAAAGTGTCCAAACATAGGGTGTCGGTCCGTTTTTCTGCTTACAGGCACTAGCCTTGCATCAAACCTGACATGAGAAATCATCGAAAAATTTCACTTGAATATTATCCTAAATATGGTTTAGATTACTCGTTTTCATCTGGTTGCCCATGAAAAAATCTCCTATTGTTAAGGAGCTATTCCTGTAATGAATTAATTTGCGGTTTGAAAAGAAAAAGCGCCTCCTGTATGCTGGGTCTCGAATGTTGCGCACATTCACTGCCCTAATAATAGTGAGACCCATAAAAAGAACTCCCGCGTTCCATTGTTGCCGGTAACATGACTATGTGTGATGCCCCGGACGGAATAACCAATAGAAGATACATATTGAGCCAAGTCATGCAAAACTTCAAAATAGACGGATGGACTGTCTATTACTCCTGTTCTGCGAATTTCACTGTCTTCTACTTCAAATAGAGGTTTTACGAGGCAGATCATTTCACCGTCATGACTTAATAGTTTGGAAATAATCGGGATGCTTTTTTTTCAAGGATAAATACGATAAGTCAACTGTCGCTAAAGTCGGTTTGGGATTCAGTCGCTCCGGAAGAACATCCCCGATGTTTGTCCGTTCCATATTCACGACCCGTTTATCAACCCGCAATTTCCCCGCAAGCTGTCCATATCCGACATCAACGGCGTATACTTTTGATGCTCCATGCTGGAGTAAACAGTCAGTAAACCCTCCGGTGCAAGCTCCGGCATCCAATGCAACGATGCCTTCAACATGGAGATGAAAATCAGCCAAAGCCCCTTCCAGTTTTAAACCGCCCTTACCGACATACTTCAAGTCAAGTCCCTTAATCCGGATCTCACTATTAACGGCGAAACGTTGACCGCTTGTTTCCACCCGTTCATTGTTTACAATCACTTTTCCGGACATGATCCAGCTTTCAGCTGTTTTTCGGTCAGGAAAAAATCCTCTTTCGATCAGCAAATCTGTGATGGGAACTTTTTTCATACTGACGAAAAATACACTCGTCACCAGCCAAATTTTTCAGTATCATAACGGTTAACAACCGTTTCGTCAAGATTTATTTCATATTTTTGCAAACTTACGGAAGATTCGGTCGCTTCGCAACCATCGTCCGGAACCCGGTCCTTGATGTCACTTCAAATCAACATATATACTGAAATAAATTGCTTGACGAGGCGTGCTTTCAACCTTGGAAAATACGTCCCGAAGCATGATTGCAGAAGCGCTGATGATGCGCATATTTGATGAAAGCACATCAGAGAGGAGACGCGGGTCATGAGAATTTCACTTCGTTCGTTTTCCATAATGATCTTGTCGGTATTTCTTATTTCGTTTCTGATCGCATGCTCGAGCAGCAAACCGGTCGACAGCCATTCTGTCGGCGATCCTGCCGCGAACAACGCTGCTGCGGAAAACAATACGGCTTCGGAAAATGTCGCCGCCGTTGATTCAGAAGGAGAGAATGCATCTGTGAACACCCCATCCGACCCGAAACAGCAAGAAAGTGAACAGCAGCAACCACTCTTTGCGGCTTTTCCTTCGATTGTAGATGCCATCCCTTCCGAGTATCTTGTTCCGAGAACCGATCAGGGCGGCACCATCGAGAGAATCAGCTACCAGACGAAAGATTACTTCGGAGACGAATCGGAAATCACCAAACATGCCTATGTATACCTTCCCTACGGTTATGATGAAAGCAAACAGTATAACGTGCTCTATCTGATGCACGGGATCGGCGGCCACGAAGGCGAATGGGGAATGACGAACAATGCCTCCAAGGTCAAAATCATGATGGACAATCTGATCTATAAAGGTGAAATCGAGCCGTTCATCATCGTGACGCCCAACGGAAGATCCAGCGCTCAATTTGCCAATACTTCTTCCGACTATCACGCTTTCTACGTCTTCGGCAAAGAACTGCGCAATGACTTAATCCCGTATATCGAAAGCCGCTATTCCACCTACGGGGAATACGATGAAAACGGCTACGACCTGACGAAAGCGCGCGACCATCGGGCGATGGCGGGTCTGTCCATGGGCGGCATGCAGACCATCAATATCGGCTTGGGTGAAAATCTGGACATTCTCAGTTATTTCGGCGCATTTTCGGCCGCTCCGACAACGAACAATGCTTCCAGGATCGCATCTTTATTAAATGATTTTCCCGGCTATGATATTCACATGTTCTATAATATTTGCGGAACCGAAGACGGCATCGCCATCTCGAGCGCATCCGCTGCGGTTAACAATCTGACGAATTTGACGGACCGGCTGTCTGAAGACAAAAATTTCATCTGGCAGAAAGTGAAGGGCGGCCATGATTTTCATGTATGGTATCTGGGCTTCTTTAACTTCGCCAGACTCGTTTTTCAATAAATGAATTTTTACCATTCCGTATTCTGTTTTCGAGGCTGTGATTGGCGGGCGCTCCGGCGCTGTGCAGACTGATGAAGTTGAAGATCGAGCCGATCGCTTCATCCGTCTGCTGTGCCGGCGCGCTTTTTGTCTTCCGGTGATTCCGGCGCGCCTGAAACCGGATGGAGAAAGAAACAGGGATATGATCCTGCCCGGCCGTCCTTCGGTTGCGGCACTCTCCTCACTCACTCGCAAGGCTGCAAGCAGTATGGCGCTCATGTCGAAGATGCCAAAAATCGCGATTTTTCTGATGATTGTCACGATACCTATGTTATAGTCTCAAGTAGTGGTGTAAAATTAGCCCGGGCTTCTTGACAAAGGAAGCCACGGTATGATTTCTACCAAAGTGAAGCCAATCACCTTTAGAAGGAGGATCACACCGTGGCTTCTATAGATAGAATGTCACTTTTAGAGCTGTTGCGCAAGTCCGGAATTGATGGTGATGTAGATTTACTTAAAGAGGCTTTGAACGTTCTGGTTCATGCACTGATGGAGGTGGAGGTAGCGGCACAAATCGGTGCAGAGCGTTATGAACGCAACACAGACAGAACCAACCATCGAAATGGCTATCGACACCGTGAATGGGATACACGCGTAGGAACACTCGATCTAAGAATCCCAAAACTACGCAAAGGCACTTATTTTCCTTCGCTGCTTGAGCCTCGAAAGCGTGCAGAGAAAGCGCTGCTTTCCGTGGTTCAGGAGGCATACGTTCATGGCGTCAGCACACGGAAAGTAGACGAACTCGTAGAATCGCTCGGCATGAAGGGCATTAGCAAAAGTGAAGTCTCCCGGATCTGCAAAGAGCTGGATGAAGTCGTACTGGCCTTCAAGGAGCGTCCGCTCGAAGGGCAGTTCCCTTATGGTTGGTTGGACGCGACATTCCCGAAGGTGCGTGAAGGCGGCCGTGTACGAAGTATGGCACTGGTTGTAGCCATTGGGGTTCGGGAAACCGGAGAACGAGAGATCCTTGGTTTTGACCTTGGGATGAGCGAAGACGGCCCGTTCTGGGTTGAATTTCTTCGCAAATTGGTTTCAAGAGGGCTGCATGGCGTTCAACTGGTGATTAGTGATGCACATGAAGGATTACGCGGCGCAATCGAGCAAGTTCTGACAGGCGCGGTTTGGCAGCGTTGCCGTGTTCACTTTATGCGCAATGTGTTGAGCCAGGTGCCAAAGTCTTCACAATCGATGGTTTCTTCGATTATTCGGACCATTTTTGCACAGCCGACCCAAGAAGATGCAATCCTGCAATTACGGCAAGTCGTGAACCAGCTTCACGGGAAGTTCCCGAAGGCTATGGAGATCCTTGAGCAGGCTGAAAGTGATGTCCTGGCTTACATGGCTTTCCCCAAGGAACATTGGCGGCAAATCCATTCCACGAATCCATTGGAGCGCTTGAACCGAGAAATCCGCCGGCGTTCCGATGTTGTTGGGATCTTTCCGAATCGAGAGTCTGCCATTCGTCTTATTGGTGCCATCCTGATGGAACAGCAGGATGAATGGACAGTATCGCGCCGTTATTTTAGTAAAGAGTCCATGGCCAAAGTGGTTCAGGGGGAGCAAAATCTCTTAACATCTGCTATGCTCTTGCAGAAATAAATATGGGTCACAGAGTAGAAATCAATTTTACACCACTTGACGGGACACTACCATACCTAATTGTCAGAATATAGACGGTATATTAAAATACTTTATGAATTCTATCAGATATTGGCACGAAAGAAGGGAATTTATGAAAGCCGTCAAAAAAACAGCCGTCACGCTGCTCGGTCTCCTGTTGTTCATTACCCTGGCAACGCCGGTTCATGCTGTGATCACAGAAGCCACGGCGTTTGAAACCGCGAGCAAGATGTATCAGCTCGGAATCTTACAAGGAAAAGGCACTCTGCCGTCCGGAGATATCGATTTCGATCTGGGCAGCAACCTTACGCGCGCGGAATTTTTCACCACCATCGTCAGGGCGTTCGGAGCCGAACAAGCGGCGCGATTTTCCAAACCCGTTGCGTCATTTGCCGACGTCTCCGACGATACTTGGTACAGCGGCTATGTTGCGGTGGCCCAATCTCTGGGCGAACAGCTGGGCATAAACATCGGGAAAGATGCAGACACCTTCGATCCGAACGCTCCGGTTACCAAGGCTGAAGCGCTCTACTTCATGTTGCTGTTTCTGGGGATCTCGGTGGACTCGGCGCCAGAGAAGAAGCACGAGGCGTGGATCCAGCAAGCCGTTGAACTTGGCATCATTTCCGAACAGGACGCAGAAGTGGCGTTTAGAATGCCTGACGCTCCGGCTACCCGCGGAGAAGCATTCATATTTTTGGATTTCGGGTATTCGGCAAAAATCCTGGAAGGCGGCCAATCGTTGTATACCTCATTTGTCGATTCCGTTCCTCCGGTTCTGACTCTGGACAGCTATCCCGACGTCACGACCGCTTCCGAAGTCAGATTGACAGGTTCCATACGCGATAATAAAGGAGTGGCGGCATTTGCGATCTCAGACGGCACATTGCGGACTCTATCCTGAAAATTAACTCGTAGCACGAACTGAAAAAGGCAGCACGAAGTTGACCCTGAACCTTACAAAAAATGGTTAGGGTTAAAACGACGAAATACAGTCACTAAAGGCTCAAGTTGCTACTGATTCTACTGTGACCTTTAACCCTAAGGATTCCAGTCTCTTAAGAGACTGTCTGATGATAGTGTCGCGTTTGCGTTCCTCGTAATAAGTCGGGCCCAATTCAATGTAAGGTTGTCTGCGCTTGAGAATGTAATACGCGATCATCAATATGCTGTGAGCTACGGCTACTACTGCCCGATTGGCTCCCCTACGTGCGGCAATCCGATGGTATTGACTGGACAAGTACGTATTCTTCGTTCTCCCAGCGGCGCGTGCAGCTTCAACAAGAGTGCTTCGGAGTTTCTTGTTCCCTTTACGGGTCTTTCCTGATTTACGTTTACCGGCACTTTCATTTTGACCTGGACACAGCCCCGCCCATGAACACAAATGAGCGGCGGAGGGGAATTGATCCATATTGGTGCCGATTTCGGCTACAATCGTTTCAGCCGTTCTTCTCGCCACTCCGGGAATCGTGTCCAGCAGTTCCAGGTCTTCTTCAAAAGGGAGCATGCGCCTCTTGATCTCTTCGTCCAGTCTGCCGATTTCTTCGTCAAGATAGTCGATGTGCCGCAGTTGCGCTGCCAGCATCAGTTTTTGATGGTTTCCCATCAGCCCATTCAGCGCTCGCTTTAAATCTTCTTTTTTGTTTTTCAATCGCCGCTGTGCCAGTTCCGAGAGCAGTTCAGGGTTTTCTTCACCGGCGATCATGGCTTCGATCATGGCTCGTCCCGATTTCCCCAGTACATCGCTGGCGACAGACGACAGTTTGATGTTGGCGCCTTCGAGCACTTTTTGAATGCGGTTGACTTCCCGGGCCCGCTCATCAATCAGGCTGCGTCGGTATCGTATCAATTCACGCAGTTCCCTCTGGTCACGGTTCGGAATGAAACTACCTTGCAGCAAACCGTGACGAAGCAGACTGGCGATCCATTCGGCATCTTTGACATCCGTCTTGCGCCCGGGCACGTTCTTTATGTTCTTAGCATTGACGACGAGTGTCTGAATGTCCTCAAGCTCCAGCAAGTTGTAAATGGGCTTCCAGAACGAGGCGGTGCTTTCCATCGCGACATGGGT
>CALGAO010000141.1 GCA_937957685.1 uncultured Paenibacillaceae bacterium | reverse complement strand
GAAGCCTTTTTCCATGCTTTTCCGCATTCGTTCACCAATTATTCCTTTTTTCTGCCCACAAACATTTTACACTCACGTCACGCGCGCGAGTCACTCGCCGATGGGCGCCGCGTCAGGCCGGGCCAGGGAAAATGCAAAAGATAGGCATGGTCCACATTCAACGCCCATATATATAGATTAAAACCGTCAGTATCGCGCCGGTGATCCGATCGATTCCTGTCTGAAACTGCGCGGAAGCGGAGCCTGTGCTTGCGAGCCGGCTGATGCGCCCGCGCACGGTCGGATGCCGGCCATCACTTGAGAGGGGAAGGGAGGAGTGTGCCCGTGTCTGATTATCCGAAGGGACTCAGATTCGATATTTATGAACGGATCACGCTACCCGAGGAGGTTGTGGGCATAGGGGAGCTGGAGGATATCGAGCTCCTGCCGCGCATCACGATGCAGACGCACGAGGATCAGGCGGTACTCAGCGGCGATCTGATGCTGGTGGGTACATACGTGGGAGTGGAGCCGGACAGCGGGATCAGGCAATTGCGTCATCGCATACCGGTGGAGATCACGCTGCCGCTCAGGAGGATCCGGCGAATGGACAGCGTCGGCATCGAGATCGACAACTTCGACGTTGAGCTCCTGTCCGCCAGAACCCTGAACATCACCGGCGTCATCTCGCTCACGGGCGTAGACACGACATCGGAGCAGACCTCACAACAGCAGGCATGGAGAGAACAGGGGGAGGCCTGGTTCGTGCATGAGGCTGCCAGGCTTGCCGGTCAGCAAGGTCAGGAAGTCGGGCTGAGCGCAGAGACTCCGGCTGCCGCCCGGCAGGATGAGGAAGAATCGCCTGCGCAGGGCGCAACCCGGGAAGAAGCCCAGGCGCCGGCCATGCACGCACGACCTGAGCCGACTTCAGCATCGCAGGATGCAAGCGGGCAAGCCGCCAGCACCTATGCGTTCGGATCAACGGGCGGGGATTCCTCATACGCCGAGGATCGCGTGGAGCCGCAGCCCGCCGCGCAGGAGATGCCCAAACAGGCGCCGCCTGCAGAAAAGCCGGTTCCTCAGAAGCAGGCGGAGATCATCGAGGTGGTGGTGAAGGAAGAGGCGGGCAAGGCGATTGCAGCCGCGGCGGAGGAACAGGTCGGCCAGACAGGCGGAGCCAAGGACAACCAGGCTGCCGGGGGGGCTCCGAAGCCGGCCAACGTCGGCGCGGCGGAGAACGTCCCGAACGCCAACGTCGCCAACGTCGGCGCAGCGGAGAACGTCCCGCAGCAGGCCAACGCCGGCGCTGCCGACAACGCGGCCAATATCCAGGCGCCGACGGCAACGAGCAACGCCGTCAAACCGATCGCTGCGGAAGCTTCGGATAACGCTGCCAAGACGCTCGACGCCCAGGCGGCGAACGAGCAGCCGGAAGCGGCGCCGGTGAAGTCGGAACCGCAGGAGATGAAGATCGCGTTCGGCAGCAACAAGCAGGATACCTCCGGTTGGGCGGGAGCCGTGGCCGGGGTGAAGTCCCTGTTGCAGCAAGCCGCCGAGAAGCTTGTCCCGCAGGCTGAAGAAGACAAGGCCGAGCCTGAGGCTGCCGAGAAGAAGCAGGCCAAGCGCGGCGAGGAACAGCTCCAGTGGAAGAATCTGCTGCTGTCCTCGGAGCATGAGGAGCAGCGATTCCGCAAGATGCGGATGTGCATCGTGCAGAAAGAGGAGACGTTGGACACGATCGCCTCGCGATATTCGCTTCATCCCAAGGAACTCCTCCTGTACAACCGACTGGAGTCCGACCGGGTCTATGAAGGCCAGATCATCTATATCCCGAAATAACCATGGCTATGCCGCAGGCACCATGCGCGCCCACAGGCTGCGTGCGCCTGTTGGCGCATCATCTGCCAGCATACAGGTGGCGAAACAGCCAGGCAAAATGGCGATGCGGGGGAAACTTCCTCCAGCATCGCCTTTGTGCGTTATCTGAAAAGCATCGCTCTCAATAAAGCTCCAGGAGAAATCCAAGATACGCGAGAAAGAGAAGAAACAGCAAAAATACATCAAAAGGCGTGGGCAGAATCAGCGTGCGGACAAACTGGATACAGATCAGGGGGAAACAGATGGTCTTGAGCGTATAGCGGATGCGAAACCAGAACTTCTGCAATCGTGCCACCTCCCGCGTGATGCAGCGACATGGGCCGGGTGCCGGCCAGCGCAAGGAATCCCGTACAGGCGAAAAAAGTTTGCTGCTATAAGTTTATGAGAGCAGCCGGAATGGTTATGCTAATTATTGACTATGCCTGCAAAGGCAGTTATCATAATGTGTGATATCATAAGCACAACGATGGTGAACGGGAATAGTAGGCGTGCGAACCCTACAGAGAGCGGAACCAGATGCTGAGAGGTCCGCAGGATTGGAGCTGCTGAAGTCGCCCGGGAGTTGCTGGTCACAGCCGGTTGTACAGCCGTTATCTGTAAGAGTGTCGCGTCTGCTTCAACCCGACAGGCGCGAAACAAAGGTGGTACCGCGGAAGCATCCTTTCGTCCTTTGAGACGGAAGGTTTTTGTATTTATAAGGGTAATCATGACAGGGAGGTAGCATCGATGGGTCAATATGAACAATCCACCCAGGACAGGTCGGTCTCGATGCCGACCACGTACAATCCGCACGAGGCGGAGGCCAAATGGTACCAATATTGGAGAGAAAACAACTTCTTCGCAGCGGGTGTCCGAAAAGACGCGGAGAAATATACGATCGTCATCCCGCCGCCTAACGTCACCGGCATGCTGCACATCGGCCATGCGCTGGACTTCACGCTGCAGGACATCCTGATCCGCACGAAGCGCATGCAGGGCTATGACACGCTCTGGCTGCCCGGCACCGACCATGCCGGCATCGCGACGCAGACCAAGGTTGAGCAGAGGCTGCGCGAGGAAGATGGGCTCACTCGCTACGACCTTGGCCGCGAGAAGTTCCTGGAGAAGGTCTGGGAATGGAAGGAGCATTATGCGGATACGATCCGCCAGCAATGGGCGAAGATGGGCTTCTCGCTCGATTATTCGCGGGAGCGGTTCACGCTGGATGAAGGCCTGTCCCGCGCCGTTCGCGAAGTGTTCGTCCGCCTCTATGAGAAAGGCCTCATCTACCGGGGCAAATACATCATCAACTGGGACCCTGCGGCGCGCACGGCGCTCTCGGATATCGAGGTCGAATACAAGGAAGTGCAGGGCAAGCTGTATCATCTGCGCTATCCGCTGAAGGACGGCGAGGGCGGCCTGGTCGTCGCGACGACGAGACCGGAGACGATGCTCGGGGATACCGCGGTGGCCGTCCATCCTGAGGATCCGCGCTACAAGCATCTGATCGGCAAGACGCTGATCCTGCCGGTCATCGGCCGCGAGATCCCGATCATCGGCGACGAATACGTCGATCCGGAGTTCGGCAGCGGCGCGGTGAAGATCACGCCGGCGCATGATCCGAACGACTTCGAGGTCGGCAACCGCCACCATCTCCCGCAGGTGCTCGTCATGGACGAGAGCGGCAGGATGAATGAGAACGCCGGCAAATATCAGGGCCTGGACCGCTTCGAATGCCGCAAGCAGCTGGTGAGGGACCTGGAGGAGCAGGGCGTGCTCATCAAGATCGAGGAACACGTCCACCAGGTCGGACACAGCGAACGGACCGGCGTCGTCATCGAGCCGTATCTGTCGACCCAATGGTTCGTGAAGATGAAGCCGCTCGCCGAAGCGGCGATCGAGGCGCAGCGCAGCGGCAAGGGCGTCAATTTCGTGCCGGAGCGGTTCGAGAAGATCTACCTGAACTGGATCGAGAACGTCCGCGACTGGTGCATCTCCCGTCAGCTGTGGTGGGGCCATCGCATCCCGGCCTGGTATTGCGCGGACTGCGGCGAGGTGACCGTGTCGAGAGAGGATGCCGCGGCCTGCGCGCACTGCGGCTCGGCCAACATCCGCCAGGACGAGGATGTGCTGGACACCTGGTTCAGCTCCGCCCTCTGGCCGTTCTCGACGCTCGGCTGGCCGGAGGAGACGGCGGATATCAAGCGCTACTATCCGACCGACGTGCTCGTCACCGGTTACGATATCATCTACTTCTGGGTGGCCCGCATGATCTTCACGGCGCTGGAGTTCACGGGGCAGATCCCGTTCAGGGACGTGCTCATCCACGGCCTGGTGCGCGACGCGGAAGGGCGCAAGATGTCCAAGTCGCTCGGCAACGGCGTCGATCCGCTGGAGGTTATCGAGAAGTACGGCGCCGATGCGATGCGCTTCATGATCTCGACCGGCAGCACGCCGGGTCAGGACCTGCGCTTCCGCTGGGAGCGGGTTGAGCAGGCGCGCAACTTCGCGAACAAGATCTGGAACGCATCGCGCTTCGCCCTGATGAACCTGGAGGGCTTTACGGCCGGCGACATCGATCTGGGCGGCCAGCTGACGGTCTCCGATCAGTGGATCCTGCATCGCCTGAACGAAACGGTGCGCGATGTGACCCGCCTCATGGATCAGTATGATTTCGGCGAAGTGGGGCGGTTGCTCTACAACTTCATCTGGGACGATCTGTGCGACTGGTACATCGAGTTCGCCAAGCTGAGCCTGTATGGACAGGATGCAGCCGCGAAGAAGACCACCCAGTCCGTGCTCGCCCATGTGCTCGACCAGACGCTGCGCCTGCTCCATCCGTTCATGCCGTTCCTGACGGAGGAGATCTGGCAGCATCTGCCGCATGAGGGCGAGACGATCATGCTCGCCGCGTGGCCGACTTACGATGCGTCGCGCGAAGCGCCGGAGGCAGTCCATCGGATGGAGCTGCTGATGAATATCATCCGCGCCGTGCGCAACGTACGCGCCGAAGTCAACGTGCCGATGAGCAAGAAGGTCGAGCTGATCATCAAGCCTGCGGATGAAGACACGCTTCGCATCCTGCAGGACAACACCATCTATATCGAGCGCTTCTGCGGCACCTCCGGGTTCACCATGAGCCTCGATGCGGCGCCTCCAGAGCAGGCGATGACGGCCGTCGTAAGCGGCGCCGAGCTGTTCCTGCCGCTGGCCGGGCTGATCGACATCGCCCAGGAGATCGAGCGGCTCAACAGGGAGCTGGCGGTGCTGGAGAGCGAGGTTGAGCGCGTCGAGAAGAAGCTGGCCAACGAGGGCTTCGTGAAGAAGGCGCCGGCCAAGGTGGTTGAAGAGGAGAGAGCGAAGCAGAAGGACTACATGGAGAAGCGCGACAAGGTGAAAGCGCGCATCCAGGAGCTTCAACAATTGAGCTGATCTGGCTGTCAGAACGGCCGCAGCGGCTCTTGCCCAGATATGGAGCCGCTGCGGCCGGTCTCTGTCCAGGCAGGTCCGGATGGATGCGCAAGCCATGGGACCGTCCGCGTTCATGGACTGGAAGATTGTGCTGCTGGCAAAGGTGTTGTCTTCAGGTCCGGTCAGGAGGTATATTGACAGACATACAGATGTAGTTTTGTGACGGGCGGCATTAAAAAAGAACGCGCAGCCGCCGATGTAAATCATAGTGGGATGCATGCAGACTAATCGCAGACTGGCTGAATACAGGAGTTGAAGTTGATCGATGCGGCCATACCATAAACGTCAGATTCTGGAGACGGTGAAAACGCTGTATGAAGTGTTGAGTGAGCTGGACAAGCAACTGGAACCAAGGGTCGCTTCTGGCCTGGTATCCGAATGCGCCGAGTTTGCCAGGGAGATCCGGAATTATGTGGACAGCCTGACGGGAAGGGGAACCACCACCAGTGAATTGCTGAACGAGTATGTGCAGCTGCTGGGGCAATACCAGGCGGGCGAGATTCCCAAGAAAAAGCTGCACCAGCATGTGGTGAGGATTGAAAACAGCGTGAGATCGGAGCTCAAGCCGGACAGGCTTGAGGTGGTGTTCATGCCCTATAAGGCAAGCATGTGGGATTCGTTGGAATCCATCTGGCTGGCGGCCAGGCAAGATCCCGATTGCGACGCATACTGCGTGCCGATCCCCTATTTCGAATTGAATTCTGATGGAACATTGGGCACCATGCACTACGAGGGCGCTGGCTTCTATGGCGATGATGTCGAAGTCACCCATTGGCTGAACTACGATATCGCAGCACGGCACCCGGATGTGATTTTTATCCATTATGCCTACGATCATATGGTGAGGAATGCCACTGTCCATCCCGACTTTTATAGCAAGGAACTGAAAGATCACTGCGAATGCTTGATCTATGTTCCTTATTTTGTTGCTCCTGACAACAAGGTCGAGGACTATTACGGTTATCTGCCGGGCGTTCTGAATGCCGATTACGTGATGTTGCAGTCTGAAGAGGTCAGGCAATCCTATATCAGTCAATATAAGAAATTTTGCAAAGCCAATCCGGCCCAACCCTCGTACGGAAGAGCGGAGGACAAGTTCGTAGCCATCGGGTCGCCGAAGTACGACAAGGCCATTCATGCCAGGCCTGAGGACCATGAGATTCCGCCCGAATGGCAGCGGCTCCTGTACAAGGACAACGGGGAGAAGAAAAAAATCATCTTCTACAACACCCATGTGTTCAAATGGGTCAACGGAGGCAAGGCGTATTTCAGGAAGCTGTCATCGGTGTTTGAGGCCTTCAGGAACCGGGAGGATGTGGTTCTATGGTGGAGACCTCACCCGAACACGGAGCTTAACTTCCGGATCTTCAGGCCGGATCTGCTCGGCGAATATGCAAGCACCATTGAAGCCTACAAGCAAGAAGCCTGGGGGATCTATGACGATTCACCGGACCTTCACCGGGCCATCGCCTGGAGCGACGCCTATTACGGGGACGGTTCCAGCGTCACGGAGCTGTTCAAGGCGGCCGGGAAGCCCATCTACTATCAGAATACGGAAATTACGGAAGAACATCCTGCAGAGCTTCTGGAGCAGTTCCCCTTTCATGTTGCCGACATGTTCGAAGCAGGCGGCCAGCTCTATGCGGTCACCTTGTCCGAACACCTGTTCAGGCTGGCAGGCGATCGTCTGACATACGACAGTCAGATCGAGTTGGAAGCCGGGGCGCCTCGCAACCGTAATTTCTACTCGAAGCTGGTGATTCAGGACCAGGTTGTGTTTATTCCTCACAATTGCAATGAGATGGTCGTTTATCACCCTGCAACCCGCGAGTACAACCGCTATCCTCTTGAACTGAGACAAGAGCTTATGGCACCGGTCAACGGGTCCAACAGGAACTTCTTCCATGGCATCCCCTATCAGAACCGGATTTTCCTTGTGCCGTGCGGTTATCGCGGCATCGTGGCCTTTGATCTGGATACGAAGGAAACCGAACATTGTCTGGACTTGTCGGGCATGTTTCCGCAAGGCAGAACGCACAGTCTGTTCCACGGTTGGACCTGGCTCAATGAAAACACCGTTTTGCTGGCCAGCCTGTATACGAATGAGGTTCTGGAGTTTTGTCTGGATACCCGCGAGTACAAGGTCCATACCGTGGGAAGCAAACAGATGTCCTATCAATGCATCTTCAAATATGGCGACTGTTTCTTCCTCATCGCCAGACAGGGCTTCTTGTTGAAGTGGAACCATGAAACGGGAGAAGTGACCGCTTACGATAAGCTGCCCAAGGGCTTCAAGGTAACCAGAAAGCAAGATTGGGTCTTCCTGGTGAACAATCTCAAACCTTACAAGAACAAGCTGATCCTGATCGGCGGGTTCACCAATATGGTGCTGGAGTTTGATCTGGACACCTGCGAATACAGAAAGATGGAAGAGTTCGATGCCATCCTGAACCGCAGCCCCAATGCGGAGCAATACGCGGATTACTCGTTTTCCACGTGCAATTATCTATCGGACAAGTTTTTCTATTTTGCGCACAAAAATGATGTTCTGTATCGCTATGATTTCGAGACACGCGCGATCGAGCCGGTATGCGAGATCAGGCCTGAATGGACTTCGGAGTATTGCAGCGCGATGAACCAAAGCTTCATCGACCGCATGGCCAAAGGCCAGAGTCCACACGTTAGCGCAAATGACAGAGACAAATTGCGCGATGGCCAGGCCGGCGCCCGGATCTACAAGCATGCCAGGGACAGGGTATTGAAGAACGCATTACCCAGGAGAATCTAGG
>CALGAO010000140.1 GCA_937957685.1 uncultured Paenibacillaceae bacterium | reverse complement strand
CTGTGGATCAGGTGGTAACGCATCCGTGTCAGCCTCTGCAGCGCGATGTACTGCTCTTGCATGACGATGGTGGTCGTCAGTCTGCCGAAGCGCAGACGGTCCGCGATGATCCAGGCGTCGAGGCGATCGGTCTTGTCCAGGTCGGGATAGGCTTCTTTGAACTTGCTGATGAGTTTGGGATTGATGGTGAAGACCTTGGCGTTGCGTGCTTTGAGCGCCGGATCCTGGTGCAGGTACATCGCGGGATGCCAGCTGTAGACCGAAGTGGACTCCAGTCCGATGTGAATCTCGGAGGCGGAAAGCTTGTCCGCCGCGGCGACGATCCGATCCCGCAGGTGCGAAGCGCCCTGCAAATTGTTGTTCACCTTGAGCGTATCCAGCTTCTCACCGTCCGGGTTCATCAAACACGCTTCCAGTTCTTGTGAACTGACGTCAATACCGACAAACAGTTTCAAGGTGAAATCCCTCCTTTCTGTGAGGGGATTCAGGGAACAGACGCTCCGGGATGCCTCCGGCGCCCTCGCCGATCACTCACCCTCGCGTATGAGAACTCGCTTCGGTCCATGAGCTGCTCCCGGCGCTGCCACGCCGGGCATGGGTTGCCGAAGGGGACAGCCAGCGGGTAAGAAGTTCAAACGAGTGCCGGAGAAACAGACTTATTCATGTAGTCGAAGCTACAGGAGGAGGGCGAATTTCCCCGAATGGCCCCTGAGTACCATTGTCCGGAGGCATGCCGGAAAGTCCAGTCCCTGGCGAAAATTTTCGATGTGTAACTGGAAATTTTGAAGGTGGCCTCCAGTCCCCGAGGGGACTGGAAATTGGCCAAGCAGCTACCTTCAAAAACTACAATACGAGGAGGAGATGAGATGACCGAAGCCACTCCGTTGCCGTCGTTCCAGGAGCAGACCGTGATCCCCGATGCCGCCTTCCCGATCAACTGCTTCCATGTGGGAGGAAGCGTGGGGCCCATCATCCCGCCGCATTGGCACGACCATCTGGAATGGATCACCATCGTCAGAGGCGGCTTTCGCGTGCAGGTAGGCGCCGCGTTCGTCGATCTTCACGAGGGCGAGGTTGCCTTCGTGAGCGCGCGCCAGATGCATGCGGCCTTTCCGATCGAGGAAGGCAGCGAGCTGTTCGCGGCGGTGTTCAGCCCCTCGCTGCTGCGCAACAGTTCGCTCGATCTTACGGAATCGAAGTACATCATCCCCATGCTTCAGGAAGACGGGGTTCTTCCATCCTTCTACCAGCGGGAGACGGTGCGGGAAGTCACCGAGCGGATTCATCGGGGAATCCTGCGGATCGTTCATCTCTTTCGGGAGAGACCGGCCGGCTCCGAGCTGCTGATCAAGGGGGAGCTGTTCAGCCTGCTCGGCTATGCCTTCCAGTGCTCGCGCACCGACCGCGCCGCGCCCAGGATCAGAAGGGAGCACATCCTCATCCAGCCCCTGCTGCAATATCTGAGCCAACACTTTCGCGAACCGCTCTCGGTCGAGCAGGCGGCGCGAATCTGCTGCGTCAGTCCGAATCATCTCTGCTATGCCTTCAAGAGAGCAACCGGGAAGACGCTGCTGGAGTACATCCATGCGCTGCGCATTCACGAGGCGGGGCAGCTGCTGAGGACCCGAAGCTATACGGTGCAACAGGTTGCGCTTGAGGTGGGGTATACGAACATGACGTATTTCGGAAGGATGTTCAGGAGGATGACGGGCATGACGCCCGGCGAGTACATGCATTCCACATAAGAACAGGGCGCCCATCCGTCGCGGGGACTTCCGGGTGCCCTGCCAATCTGACATATCGAGGTGAGATCGCGGTCTTGACCTGGATGTGTGGGTACCATCCTCACCGATGCTGGCCGAGGAAGAACAGGGCCATCGTGCCAGGACCCGAATGGGCGCCGATGACCGGGTCGATGATGTTGATCAGGATATCTCGCGGTTGGCAGAAGGACCGAATCTGCTCTTCGACATACCTGGCTTCATCGAGGCAGTCGCCGTGGCTGATGGCGATCGTCTGATCCTCGATATCCACCGCATGCTCCCGGAGCTCATCGACGAGCCCTTTCAACGAATGGCGTCTGCCACGGACTTTGCCGATGACCGCCAGTCTGCCCTCATCGTCCATCTTCAGCGTCGGCTTGATGTTGAGCATCGTGCCGAGCATGGCCGATGTGGCGCTGATGCGTCCGCCTCGTTTGAGGAACATCAGATCATCCACGGTGAAGTGATGGCGCATCCGCAGCCTGTTCTCCTTCACCCATTCCGCCGTTTCCTCCAGCGAGCTGCCCGCCTTGCGCTTCTGTGCCGCAGACCAGACGAGCAAGCCTTGTCCCAGTGAGGCGGACAGCGAATCGACGGTGACGATCCTCCGCTCGGGATAGTCTTCCTTCAGCAGCTCTGCGGCGGTCACAGCCGATTGATAGGTGCCGCTGAGCGCGCTGGAGAAGCCGATATAGAGGATATCCTTGCCTTCCTTGAGCAGAGGCTCCATGATCTGGACGAACTGTCCGGTGTTGACGAGGGATGTCTGAATGACCTTGCCATTCCTCATCATCTCGTAGAATCTCCCGAGGTCGGACTTGACCCCCTCATCATAGCTCCTGTATTCGACTCCATCCACCAGGAAGGTCAGCGATGCGATCCGGATGCCTGCCTCACGGATCACCTCATCGGGCAGATTCGCCGAGGAATCGGTGATGATCTCAAAGTTCATGCGGTTTTCGCTCCCCACTATGTTCAGATCGATCAGTATTACATCACATGGCCGCCCGTATACGGAAATTGCGAGCTGTAGCCCGCGAATTGCTGATACGATTGATCCAGCTTGTTCTGATCCTCAGCCTCCAGTTTATAATACCCCTTGCGAAACATCAATTCATACAGCTCATATTGACAAGCATGCGTCTCGTTCAGGATCGTCATGATGTCCTGATGCAGCTCGGGATGGCTGGCTTCCCTCGCGGACACGTTGAAGCTGTCGGTCAGGTATTTCTCCAGCGCCAGAATATCGTTGAGCCGATCCCGGTCATTCATCTCCGGTCCCTTCACCTGGGGTTCGCCGGCCGGCTTCGGATTCTGGATCGTATTCATGCTCTGTTGGTTGGCTTGCGCCTGATTCATGTTCATGTTCCTGGATGACCTCCTTCTCTGCGTGATGGCTCCCTGCTCACGCAAGGCTGCCGCAGACTATACCTGGCCATGCTTGCAGGCGTCTGGCGGAGCTGGTCTCGCATGAGCATCCTTCTCTTCTTCAGGATGGCTGCGCCTGTTGCTGCAGCTGGCGTATCTGGTTCATCGCGCCGGTGTTGTCATGCTTCAGATGTTTGAGCAGCATATTGTAGTGCCGCTGATGCATCTGGCCGGCCTTGTCGATCGCCTGCCGGATCTCGGTATCCTGACATTCCTTCGCGAAGTGCTGGCATTTCTTCATCGCGATGAGCTCCCAGGACAATTGATCCTTCAGATACAGATGATCCTTGGTGGTGATGACCTGCGGCGGCCGCATCATGACCGGCTGCTGGGCCGCAGCCTGTTGCGTTTGGGTCTGTTGCATGTCAAGCCCTCCTTTTGTGTCCATCGTCGATATCGGCTTTATTATGGCCTCGGGGTGGGGAAATTATCCAAGCACAGCTGGTGATGCGACGATGGAGACGGAGCAGGGCGGCTATGCGCTCAGCTGCTCGACCGCCCGGAAGCCTTTGGTCTTGAGGAAGTTCATCCGGTGTTCAAAAAGCGAGATCGCCTCTGACGGGTCGATCGCCTCCAGATTCAGCGACTCCAGGAGCTTCTTGTTGATGCGTACGGAGACGATGGTCACGGCTTCCATCCTGCCGACCGCCTCGTTCATGAGGAAGTCGGTCGCATGCACGAGCACTTCGGTGATCGGCAGGATCGCGAACATATCGCGCGCGACGCGGAAGATCGTGCTGCATACATAGTCCTGCTTCAGGCTGTTGTAGCGGGTGACGGGCATTTCGCTGACGGACAGTTTGCCGGTCTTGGTCAGCGTCTTGACCTCCCTCGGCACGATCTTGTCGGAGTGAACGCGGAACTCCACGGCGAGCAACGAAGGCTTCTCCGTCGCATAACAGGTGAAGTCGCTGCCGAGCTCGGCCAGATCGCTGAAGGGATTCAGCACCCGCACCGCCTCCACGTATGCGGACTCGTCGCCGCTCAGGATTCGCTCAGCCAGCTCGCGGCCTTCCTTCCAGGACCGGTAGGCGGCTTCATCTTCCTCTCTCGCTCTGGCCACCCGATCTCGCAGGGCATTCCGGCGGCGGTTGACCCTGCCGAACAGCCGATCCCACAGGGTCGGCTTGTACGCGGCTTCCTCCTGTATCGCTCGAGCTTCGTTCGGCCCCGGATTTCCTGGCTCAAAGGGAGGAGGGGTTGTGTAGATGCCATGCCAATCGAGCGGTTCATCCGCATCGAGATGGATCGTTCTCAGCATATGGATATAGGATTCGAACAGCTCCACTTCCCGCATCGCCTTGTGCAGATCGTGCAGCTTCTTCTGTTCGTTCATGAATTTCCTGAATTCCTGATTCAACTGGTAGGCGGTTGTTCTTCGACTTTTGCCTCCGAGCAGGTCCAAGCTTCTCACTCCTCGCAATCCCATTTAATATAAAAATACGGCAAAAAATAACAATATCCTGCTGCCAAATATCAACAAATGATGAAATAATCATTTGAAATGCAACAGGCTTCCGTTTTGGTGCGGGATGACCGGGAACTCCGCTCCTGATCCCGGTTCCCGGCCAGGCGGGCCTCGTCCAGGACTTCAGGAATGCGAGAACGAGGAGTTCAATCGCTTGTAGTCAAGGGATTTCGCTTATTGTATGATAGGGAAGGTGTGACATGAGGATGGCATGACCCATGGCCCTGATCATGATCGCACACGTGATCTCAGTCAACATCGGGGGAACTGATCCATGGAAGCGGCAGCGCTGATCATCTTCGTCATCACGCTCATTCTTGTTATCTGGCAGCCCAAGGGGCTGAACATCGCCTGGTCAGCAAGCGGCGGTGCTGTGCTCGCGCTATTGCTCGGCATCGTCGATCTGGCGGATGCGGGCACCGTCGTCGGCATCGTATGGAATGCGACGCTGACGCTGATCGCGCTCATCATCATCTCGCTTGTGCTCGACGAGATCGGCTTCTTCGAGTGGGCAGCCCTTCATATGGCACGGTATGCCAGGGGAAACGGGCTGTTCCTGTTTGTCATGATCGTCTTGCTCGGAGCTGCTACCTCTGCTCTGTTCGCCAATGACGGAGCGATCCTGATCCTGACTCCGATCGTCCTGTCCATGATGATGCGCATGGGCTTCACCGGCAAGCTGATCCTGCCGTTCATCATGGCGGCTGGCTTCATCGTCGATACGGCTTCCCTGCCGTTTATTATCAGCAATCTGGTCAACATCCTGTCAGCGGATTTCTTCGATGTGGGCTTCGTCGAGTACGCGAGCCGCATGATCGTGCCTACCGTCGTCTCGATCATCTCCAGCCTCATCGTGCTGTATGCGGTCTTCCGCAGGAGCATCCCTTCCGGGTATGAAGCTTCAGCGCTGAAACGCCCGGAGGAAGCGATCAGGGACAGGCGGCTGTTCCGCCTCGCCTGGTTCGTTCTCGGCGCATTGCTCGCCGCCTATCTGCTCAGCGAATGGATGGATATCCCCGTTTCGCTGGTTGCTGGCGTGGCCGCCGTCATCCTGCTTCTGATGGCCAGGACGAGTCCGGCAGTCAACATCGGGAAGTTGGTGAAGTCGGCTCCGTGGAACGTGGTGATCTTCTCGATCGGCATGTATATGGTCGTCTATGGGCTGCGCAACGCGGGCTTTACGGATATGCTCGGCAGGTTGATCCGGGAGCTGGCTGACCACGGTCTGTTCGCCGCTTCGCTCGGCATGGGCTTCATCGCGGGCATACTGTCATCCGTGATGAACAATCTGCCCACGGTCATGTTTGACGCGCTGGCGATCCAGGACACGCAGGCCGAGGGCCTGGTGCGGGAAGCGCTGATCTACGCCAATGTCATCGGCTCCGACCTCGGTCCGAAGATGACGCCGATCGGCAGCCTGGCCACCCTGCTCTGGCTGCACGTGCTGGCGACGAAGCAGGTGAAGGTCGGCTGGGGGTATTATTTCCGCGTAGGCGTCGTGCTCACGCTTCCGACGCTGTTCATGACCCTCCTGGGCTTGTGGCTGTGGCTCTGCGCGATCGACGCGCTGCGGCTTGGCGTCTGGAGCGCGCTTGTGGCCAGCGTGTGCGTGGCGGTCCTGCTGATCGCGGCGGCCTGGCTGGTGATGCGGCGTGCAAGGCCAGGCAAGGCCACCGTCAAGTCCCGATCCACGTACGGCACTGGCGTCGGCTTGTAGATCAGCCGCAGCGCACAGCGAAGGTGCGATGATGGAAGTCATCTATCCTTTCCATGGTGAGAGTGCCATGACAGGTTCAGTATTGGAGGAGTATGCGGATGAAGGCGAAAGGCATGTGGATGGTGATCGGTATCTGTGCGCTGGTGTTTGCGCCGCTCGCCATAAGCTATGAATCGCTGTGGCTCAGCGAGCTGGATCGGTCTATCCTGCAAGGGCTCAGGGAGATGGAGAGGGATGGGCTTACGGGCTTTTTCCTGGCGGTCACTTTCCTGGGATCGACCGTGGGCATTCTGCTCGTGACCCTGCTGGCGGTCGTATGGTCATCCTTCAGAGGCAGATGGCTTGATGCGCTGACGGTGTTCGTCGCCGTAGTGGGCTCCTGGCTGCTGAATACGCTGCTGAAGAACCTGTTTCAGCGTCCCCGTCCGGACATCCTGCACCTCGCTGAAGCCGACGGCTTCTCGTTTCCGAGCGGACATGCGATGATCGGCATCTCCACCTACGCCCTGTTGGCCTTCCTGATCGGCCGCGCCGTCAAGGGGACGGGGACGAAGACGGCGATTGCCGTCTTCTTCGGACTGATCATCCTGCTCATCGGCCTGAGCCGCAATTACCTGGGCGTGCATGATCCGACGGACATCGTCGCCGGCTATGCCGCAGGCATCGCCTGGCTGTGCGTCTGCACGTGCGCGCGACGAGCGGCTGAGCCGCATATCCGGAACTAGATCACTTCAACTGAGGGCGGTCCAGAAGTTGCTTCGGCCGCCTCGCCCCCGCCTGACAGACGATTTTATCTGCTCCCCCCTCTTTCCCAACTTCTTATCGAACGAATGAAGATGGACAGGACCCGATCGCGCATATGATGTGATCGCCGAAAGTCAGGAGGACGATCACGAATCTGCAGAAGATATGACAAAATGTTTGTATTCAGTAAATGTCGAATCATGTAGAATAGAATTAAGATTTCTTTAATAATTTCACCGTTTCATGAATGTGCAGCACTCGGGGAAGGCGGCGCGCGAGGATGACGATACAGGGGATACTGCAATCCAGATGGAGAAAACCGCTGTTAATCATGATATGGATGATCGTCGGCCTGCTGCTGGCAGTCATTCTGCTGTGGACCTGTTTCGCTGATCTCATCGTGGCCAGCAGCTATCGGGTGGAGCACGGGCATCTGGATCTCACGGACTGGACGCCGGATGACCGCAAGGCGGTGAAGCTGGACGGCGACTGGGAGTTCTATTGGAACGAGCTCGTTCCGCCCGGAGTGGTGAAGCCCGATCCGTCCTATTATGCGATTCCGAAGCATTGGAACGGGGAACGGAATGGCGAGCAGCTGCAGACGAAAGGTGCGGCCACCTACCGTATGTATATTCATCTGCAGTCCAGCGAGGGCACATACGGACTGCGGCTATCGAACATTCGCATGGCCAGCGCCGTCTATGTGAATGGCGAGCTCGTCGGTTCCAGCGGCGTGCCCGCTCTCACGCGTGAAGAATACGTCTACGAGAACAGGCCGTATACGGCATTGTTCCATCTTGATCAGGAAGTTGCGGAGATCGTCATCCATGTCGCCAATTCGTGCAGGGCGGGGTGCCGAACAGCATCTATTTCGGCGATGCCGAAGCGATTCACCGCCTGGACCGCTCGCTCACCACGCGCAGCACGATGATCGTCATGGCGCTGATGATGCTTGGCGTCTATCATCTCTGCATCTTCGCCGTCCGTCGAAGCGATCGGGGGTTGCTGTACTTCGGTCTCTATTGCATCACCCTGGGCCTCAGCTTCTTCACCAATGTGGATCGGGCGTTCATGCTGTTCTTCGATCTTCCTCCGGCGTATTATTACAAGATCATGGCGGGTTCGTTGTTCCTGACCCTGCTGTACATGGCGCTGATTCTGAAGCACACTTGTGCAGGTCTGATCCCGGATTCCGACGTGTTCCACGGGATGATCTCCAGCAAGGTGTACAAGGATGCGGCTCCGTTCCATGAAGCGCTTGTGGAGCTGGAGCGGGAAGCCTATAACGCCCTGGACCCAACGATGACCAGAGTATTCATCAACAAGTTTATGAGCACGCTGATCGGGCATTCGGTCAAGCTTACCGACGGCAGGGAAGGCAAGATCGTCCTCATCCAGCCGATGGATCCGCTCCGTCCCTTGCTGCAGGTGGGCGAGCAGTTTATAGATCTCAGCAAGGACTTCTCATTGAATATCTCGAGGATACAGGTCTGACAAGACCGCTTCTTGCGCATATGATATTGGGCCAACGAGGTCGCGTGCGGGCGTATGCCTGTGGTGCGGCCTTTTTTTGTCTGGGTGAAGTTCTGCGATTCTTGTCGAAACCCCATCCATTTTTTCTATGAATCTGTCTATAACCATGTCCCAAAACATGCTAAGATATGGATAAATACAGGAAAGGAGAGTCGGAGATGAAGGGAAGCATAGTGCGTCTGTTTGGAGCAATTTGCATACCCTATCTCATCTACGAATTGCTGCGGATCACACCATACGACGCCATCGTCAATTCCCCGTATATTCACTTCTATCTTGTAAGCG
This sequence comes from uncultured Paenibacillaceae bacterium, assembly GCA_937957685.1. Lineage (GTDB taxonomy): Bacteria > Bacillota > Bacilli > Paenibacillales > DA-C8 > Insulibacter. The sequence continues at coordinate 7,953 of CALGAO010000140.1, read as the reverse complement.
CTGTAGCAGGCATAGCGACAGTGATCAGCATCGCGATCGGCATGGCGGGCAGCAGATTGCGCAACATCAAGGTGATCTTTCTGGCGCTGGCATTTATCTCGCTGGCCGGAGTACTGACGTTACATGGTCTGACGACGCCCGGATTCTTGCATGAACCGGGACAGCTGCCTGGCATCTCGGCCCAATTTGGCGTGATGCTGGCATCGGTCTGGCTGTTCCTGTCGTCCTTGTCAGCGGATCATGTGATCGTTCGCTTCCTGTCCCGCTGGGTCAATTCCATCATTCCCATCTGGACAGGACTCCTGCTGTTGTTCTGCACGCTTGCTTTCCTTTATCCGGACGAGGCGGTGAATCTTTTATTTATCGACGATCTGGTGCGCGCCGTCTACTTTGCGATCATCGTCATCCTGAACGGATATACCATGTATTCCTATTTCCAATCCTATCGCTATTCCAAATTCCCCATGCAGATTGCCATCGTGTACAGCGCGGGCTGGTTTATCGTCGCCGAGATCATCATCGTCACCGGCGAGCAATGGAGGCTCAGCTGGTGGTCGTATCATCTGCTCCTGCTCGCCGCAATGGTTGCCATGGTCGTGGGATTTGTCAGACAATATGGCACCAGCCGCTCCTTTGGCAAGACGATTCAGGCCATGTATGTGACCGATCCCGGGGAGCGGATCACCAACTTCCTGCCGAACAGCGTCCGATCGCTGATCATCCAGGTGGAATCCCGGGACATCTATACGGCTGGGCACAATTTCCGGGTGGCGCTGTATGCCCTGCGCATCGCCGAGGAGATGGGGGTATCGCCCGAGATGCGCCGCGCGCTGGTAACCGGCGCGATCGTGCATGATGTCGGCAAGATCAATATTCCCAATGACATTCTGAACAAGCCCGGGAACCTGACGGAAGCAGAGAGGAAGATCATCGAGAGCCACCCGGTGAGAGGCTATCAGCTGTGCAAGAACCTGGGCTTTATGCGGGAGGAGTTGGGCATCATTCGCTCCCACCATGAGCGGATGGACGGGAAGGGATATCCGGATGGCCTGCAAGGTGAGCAGATTCCTTTCCTGGCGCGGATCGTTGCCGTAGCGGACGTCTATGATGCCTTGACCTCAGAGCGCGCCTATCGGCAAGCCTGGTCGCATGAAGAGGCGATGTATTATCTCAGGATGCACAGGGGAACACATTTCGACCCGAAAGTCGTCGAAGCATGGCAGCAGGCCTGTGATCGCGACTCCCGGGTCTATGAGGATGTGCGCGCCCGTGTGCATCTGTTCCATTCACAGGGCGCCCAGGATATGGCTTGAGTCGCTCGCGCGACCATGCATGTCCATCAGGGCATCATGCATCACAGCTTGAAGGCATACGTCTTCTCGTGCAGACGATCCGCTTCCTGACGCAGCACCTCGGATGAGGAAGTGATCTCCTGCATGATGGCGGTCTGCCCTTGCGCTGCACCGGCGATGTTCATGCTGTTCCGGGAGATGGTCTCAGAAGTATCCGTAATGTGGCGGGCCTGATTGTAGGTGCTGTGGATCTGCTGCGTCGTGATATGGATGTGCTGCACGATGCTCTGCAGAGCTCCCGCTGTTTCGGTGACGGAATCATGGATCTGCTCCAACACACCTTTGGCAGACTCGCCTGCCGCCGCCTCCTGGCGGATGAGATCGACCTGGCGGGTCGATTCGCTCACCACGGTATACGTCTGTTTCTGCATCTCTGCCACGAGATGATTGATCTGTTCAGCCGCTGAAGCGCTGTCAGAGGCGAGCTTGCGAATCTGCATGGCGACGACGGCGAAGCCTTGACCCTGCTCTCCGGCATGCGCTGCCTCGATGGATGCGTTCAGCGCCAGGAGATGCGTCTGGTTGGCAATATCCCGCACCAGATGGGAGATATGGCCGATCTCCTCAGCCTGCTGTTCCAGATGCTTGACAATCTGAAGCGTTTTCTCGCTGGTTTCGGAAACATTCAACATCCCGTCGACCAGCGAGCGAAGCTGGGTGACGCTGTCTCGGATCGTCTCGACCATCGTCTCCGATATCCGAATGGCGCGTTTCGCCTCATCATTGATCTGTTGCGAGGTTTGCGCCGACTTCTCCACGTTGTCCAGGAGCTGCCGCGCGGCCTGGGATTGATGGGCAGCTGCTTCCGCCATGTGTTCGATGTTTTCGGAGATCGTCTCGATCTGCTCTGCCGCTTGCCGGATCGCGTCGCTCAAGGTCTGGACGCCATGATCGGTAACGGACGCGCTGTCCGTCACGCTGGAGATCATGCCCCGCAGACTGTCGACCATCACCTGGAACGAGCGATTCAGCTCCCCGATTTCATCCCGGGAACGATAGGCAGGGATCTCCACGCTCAGGTCGCCGGATGCGACGGTGTTGACCACTTTGGTAAGGCGGGTAAGCGGACGTATGATCAGTTGCGCTGCGATCCATCCCAGGAAAGCCGTCCAGAATACTCCAAGCATCAATATTCCGGTGATATACGCCCAGTCGTTCATGTTCGGCGCAATCATCGGTTTGAGGATGAAGATGAAAAACGCGCTTGTTCCATAAGTGGCCAACGAAACGATGAAGATCCCGATGACCAGCTTGCGTACAAGACTGTTAAACATGATATGTGGCCCTCCTTAGTTGGTTGATTCGACTTATGACGACAAATCTTCCATTAGATTACCATCATCATATCATGTTTTCTGAAAAATGTGTTGTCAAATTCATGGTGTTTAGCTTTATCATCCTATGTTTTTTGTATAATTAGGTATATGCGCCTAGATCAATAATCCCGGACTTGTGACCAAGGACATTGACGAATCCCAAGGGGAATATGTATGATAGTGTAAGTGTTGTCAAATTCAACATTCCCGGTCCTTGACTGTTTTTAATTCGAACATAATGGCGCTGTCCGGTTATTGGCCTAAGGTGCATCGTGTACTTGGGAGGACTGCCAATTGAACGATATCGACCGTATGAGAGAAATGATAGGGAAGAGGGTTCAGGGACATATATTCAGCAACAGAGGCGTCCTGCTGTTGTCCGCGCACTCGGTCATCACGAGGGAGCATATCGAGCTTCTGCTCAGACACGGCATCCAGCTGAGCAAGCAGGATATAGAGGGATATGAGGAGCCATCTACCGAACAGAAAAAGGATCATGTGGAAGAGGAAATACACCACACTGTCCAGAGGATCACAGAGTATTTCGACAGCATCCGGTTGACCAGGAAGGTCCCGCTGGCCGACATTCGGGAGAATATTATACCGGCCCTTTACGAGACAAGCCGCAGCGCAACGCTCTATCAATTGTTTATGTTTATGCAAGCCAGGGATGACTACACCTATCGCCATAATCTGGCGGTAGCCATGTTCTCGAATCTGCTGGGCGGATGGCTCGGCATGGACAAGCAGGAGCTGGCGCAATTGACGACGGCTGCGCTGCTCCATGATGTCGGCAAGATGCTTGTGCCCGATTACATATTGAATCACCCTGGCAAGCTGACGCCAGAGCAGTTTGATGAGGTCAAGAAGCATGCGGTGTACGGCTATGAGATCCTGAAGGCGACGACTGGCATCACCCATCGCCAGGCGCTGGTGGCCCTGCAGCATCATGAACGGCTGGATGGCAGCGGTTATCCTTATGGCCTCACCGCGAGCAAGATCGATTTGTTCAGTCGCATCGTGTCCGTCGTCGATGTGTTTCACGCGATGACTTCCAAACGTGTGTACCGCGACGCGTCGCCCTTCTATGAGGTGCTGCTGCAGATCAGCAAGGATGCATATGGTCCGTTGGACCCGCGAATCACGAACCTGTTCATTCGCAAGATCATGGCCACGTTGACTGGTCAGCAGGTGATGCTCACGGATGGGCGAATGGGAGTGATCGTCATGGTGCCGGAGCATGATCCGACCAGACCGCTCGTGCAGGTGGACGGTCAATATATCGATCTTGCGAAGGACTTATCCGTTCATATTCGTCAGATTTTCTAGCGCGGCGATTCGATTGCTGCGGCAGGAGTGAATGTTTATGTTGGAGCCCGCGTTCGCAGTATGGATGATCGTCATCATCATGGCGGTTACGATCCTGTACCTGTTGGTGGATCGGCATAAGCTGAAGAAGATGTCCTACAAGGACGAGATGACGGGTCTGTTGAACCGCAATGCTCTGAATGATTTTTTCCGAAAGTATCAGAATCGGGACAAAGACATCGCAGTGCTGTTCCTCGACCTGGACCATTTCAAGGAGATCAATGACCGGCTGGGCCATCATGTTGGCGATTTGCTCATCCGTGCGATCGGACAGCGGTTGCTTCTGTTCATGAGCCCTTCCGTGAGAGTCTTCCGCATCGGCGGCGATGAATTCCTGATCATCGTGGAACGGTACGATATGCAGCAGGCGGAACGGCTGGCTGACCAGATCCTGTATTGCATTCGCAATGTGTATGATATTGGCGGACTCGATCTGCGCGTGTCCGGATCGATCGGGATCTGCCTCGGGACGATGAAGGATGATCCGATCACCCTGCTCAGGAATTCCGATAGTGCAATGTACAAGGCGAAGCATGAGGGCAAGAACCATTATTTCATCTATAACAACCAGTTGGGTGAAATGGTCAACTAGACCAGATGAACGGAGCGGAAGCTTCTTTCAGGATACTGGCACAGGAGCGGAGCTTCTTCCAGGATGCTGGCACAGGAGCGGAGGCTCCTTTTTTGATCGGCTATCCGCTCGTGGGCAGGCGGTGTCGAGGCATGGACAGCGCCCGGAACCAGGCGAACTGCCGCGAGCTTCTGCAAGACGAATGGTGCACGGCGGCCCGGGGGATGCGGTATAATGGTCGTAAAGTGAGGAGGGGAAGCCTTGTGCAGCATGCATGGATTGAGCCGCTGGGCGATCGAGCGGTCATGGTCAGGCTCGGGGAGCGGCCGGATGAGACCTTTCAACGCATCGTCACGCTGATAGCCTACCTCGATGATCATCCGCTGCCTGGTCAGGTGGAGGTGGTGCCGGGTTACACTTCGGTTGCGATCTACTATGATCCGGCGGAGATCGAGCCTCTGATTGAGACTGCAGACAGGCTTGCGCCGGTTGAATTCCCTTGCCCGTATGACTATGTGCGAGATCGGCTGCTGGACATCCTCCGGACGCTGGATGCGCGGGATGCCCCGCCTGCCAGAGAGGTGGAGATTCCCGTCTGTTACGGCGGCGACTGCGGGCCTGATCTGGAGGATGTGGCCCGGTTGAATGACCTGACTGCGCAAGAGGTTGTGGAGATCCACAGTTCGGCCTCCTATGTGGTTCATATGATCGGATTTGCGCCAGGCTTTCCGTATCTGGGCGGGATGGATCCGCGCATTGCTGCGCCGCGCAGGGATGCGCCGCGCCCCAGCGTGCCGGCTGGCTCGGTCGGCATCGCCGGCGTCCAGACCGGAGTATACCCGATCGAAACGCCTGGCGGCTGGAATGTGATCGGCCGAACGCCGCTGAAGCTGTTCCAGCCAGAGCGGGATCCTCCTTCGTTGCTGCGGGCGGGAGATATCGTCCGGTTCAGACCGATCTCAAAGGAAGCGTATGCGCGATGGGAGGGGCAAGCATGACGATCATCGTGCACAAGCCGGGATTGCTGACCACCGTGCAGGACATGGGCAGATACCGATACCAGCGCTATGGCGTTGTGGTGGCGGGGGCGATGGACCCGTTCGCCTACGCCTGCGCCAATATCCTGACCGGCAATGAGCCATCGGCGGCCGCGCTCGAGATCACCATGGTTGGACCGAAGCTGTGGTTTGCGCAGGATGCGCTTGTCGCCATATGCGGAGCCGATATGTCGCCCGCTATCCAGGGGGAGCGCGTGCCGCTGTGGCGGCCGGTCCTTGTGCGAGCGAAGTCCTTGCTCGAGTTTGCAAGCGCCAGGGAGGGCGCCAGGGCTTATCTGGCGATCAACGGAGGGTTGATCGTCGAACAGCGGATGGGCAGCAGCTCGACCTATCTGCGTGCAGGCATCGGAGGGTATGCAGGGAGAGCTTTGATCGAAGGGGATGAGCTGGTCTGGGGTCGCTCCACAGCCGCTGGCGCAGCGATCCGGAGGTCCCTCCTGCAAGAGGTCGAAGATTCGCCGCATGGCGGTGGGGCGGCCGACAGGCCGTTCATCGCGGCCCGTTGGTCGATCTCGAGCCGGGCATTGCCGCATTATTCGAAGCATCCACAGGTGAGGTTCCTGCCGGGTCCGCACTATGGGATGTTCCGCGAAGACAGCCTGGGGGATCTTCGGCAAGGTTCGTATGTGGTTGGCCCACAGTCTGACCGGATGGGGTATCGGCTGGAAGGGAAGCGGCTGATGCTGCGGGAGCGTCGGGAGCTGTATTCCGAACCGGTCACGGCTGGTACCGTGCAGGTGCCTCCCGACGGCATGCCGATCGTGTTGATGGCCGATCGCCAGACGACCGGCGGATATCCGGTGATCGCCCAGGTCATCAGCGTCGATCTGCCGCTGCTCGCCCAGACGCCGCCCGGCGGCAGGCTCTCGTTCCGCCAGGTGGACATCCGCGAGGCGCAGCGCTTGCTGCTGGCGGAACGCCGCGATCTTGCAGCGATCCGCGCGGGCGTGCGCATGCGGGTGCAGAGTGCGCCGTGGACGTTTGGAGGATGTTGGCATGAGCGAGCCTGAGGGGCCGGATCAGGAGGAAGACGTGGGGATGCCGATCGGCAGGATGGGGCCGGATCAGGAGGAAGACGTGCGGATGCTGATCGGACGGATGGGGCCAGACCAGATAGCGCGCAGACGGAGGATGAGGTGAAGAGAGGATGCATGCGATCGATCTGAATTGCGATATGGGGGAAAGCTTCGGCGCCTGGCGCCTCGGCTGGGATGAAGAGATCATGGGGTATGTGACTTCGGTGAATATCGCCTGCGGATACCATGCGGGTGACCCCGGCACGATGCGTCGGACGGTGCAGCAGGCGATGAGAAGCGGAGCGGCGATCGGCGCGCATCCCGGGCTGCCGGACCTGCAAGGCTTCGGACGCAGGGAGATGGCGATCAGCCCGCAGGAGGCGCATGATCTCGTGCTGTACCAGATCGGCGCGCTGCAGGCGTTCGTTCGCGCCGAAGGCGGCAGACTGCAGCATGTGAAGCCGCACGGCGCCTTGTACAACATGGCAGCCCGTGATCAGGCGCTGGCCGGTGCGATCGCCGAAGCTGTCTGTCGCGCCGATCCCGAGCTGATCCTGTTCGGGCTGTCAGGCTGTGCGCTGATCGAAGCGGGGCAACGCGTCGGGCTTCGGACGGCGAGCGAGGTTTTCGCCGATCGCACCTATCTGGCGGATGGTTCGCTGACGCCGCGTCATCGCCCGGATGCGCTCGTCGCTGATGCGGCCGCAGCCGTCGAGCAGGCGGTGCGCATGGCACGCACAGGCAAGGTGGCGACCACGCAAGGGCAGGAGATCACGATCGAGGCGCACACGATCTGCATCCATGGAGATGGGCCGCATGCGCTGGAGTATGCCATGCGCATTCACGAGGCGCTGCTTGCGGCAGGCATCCGATTGCAGCCGATCGGCGAGACGCTGCGCCAGTCCGGATGAGATTGCCCCGGACCCGCAGGAGCGGTCGGAGCAGCGCAGTACATGCAGGTGGCGGACATCCTGAACGCGAACTGCATACAGGCGTCACGGAAAGAAGAAGAGGCCGTCCGTAGGGTCAGTTGAGCCTGACCGATGGACGGCCTGGTCACAGAAAGCCGGGGGGTGCGCGAAGTGTTGTACTCATATTCATATCAAACGCCTCCAGAGAAGGTCGACGCCAACCTTTTTGTACGATTTTTCATACAACATCCTCCTGACAATCGCTGATCCCGACCATTTTGTATGATTTTTCATACAACATCCTCCTGACAATCGCAGATCCCGACCATTTTGTATGATTTTTCATACAACATCCTCCTGA
>CALGAO010000139.1 GCA_937957685.1 uncultured Paenibacillaceae bacterium | reverse complement strand
CTGGAGCGGTTGCCGGCCGGGAAGTTTGCAACGAATAATCTCGTACTGCATGCAGGCGTGTTTGCCTACAATCTGCTGCGCATCATCGGTCAGGAAAGCCTGCGCAAAGACGACGCACCGATTCGCAGCAACGTGCAGCGCCGCCGAATCCGAACCGTTATTCAAAACATCATCTACATGGCGGTGCGACTGGTTCGACATGCGCGGAGTCTGATCTTCAGCTTCGGAAAACACAGTCCCTGGTCACCGGTGCTGGAGCGAATCTACCGGACGTTTGCCTGATGCGAGAAAGAAGACGAAACCGTTATGGGATGGCCTGGCGAAAGACCTTTGTTCGTCAGGTCTGTTCGACATGGCCAAAACCGGTGGTACAAGTCATGATGCGCCCTTCTGCCAGCGGGCGAAGCAGTTGGTTCGTAATGAACATGGAAATAGTCCGGTCAAGATCCGGTTTCAGGAATAAGGTTCCGGGAGGATTCATAGAAGTTCACGGATTCAGGTATATAAACAAAAAACATCCATAGGGTGTTCTTGTAAAAAAATCTAAAAAATGATAATTTTATTTTTCATTTTGCAATCTTGATATCCATCGTGCAAAGGGTTCTCTATGTCGTTCATACCACTGGCTCGTAGCTAGAAACTTCATCCCGTTGAACTCAAAAACTTCTTTCCAGTACCGGCCATAAATTCCATCCTTAATTTGAGCTGAAATATCTTCATTGTCTTTATACTTTTTAAGAAGCGGGTAATCTATTCCCAATACTTCTTTCGACCATTGCTTTGACTGCATTTCACTTATTTCTTTATCAGTAAAATGATATTGATGGTTTGATAGCTCCCTAAGGGTTTTACGAACATATTTTCCAATTCTCGTTTCGTCATGGTTTTCTCTTTGGTCTGGATTGTATTCATCATTTGCTTTATCATTTTTATGTAAAGGGGTGTAATCTGCTCGTAGATATACGTAATAATCGGTTAATTTTATGTCGAATTTCCGTAGAAGTTTTCTGATAAGATTTCTTATGCCATTAGCACTTAAGTTAGTCCAAACATAGATGTCTATGTTTTTCATTTTTTCATTTTTCCTATCAACATATTTTCTGCTAAAGTAGGAAACCTTCCTTCCTTTCATAGCGGGATCATCAATAAACTCACTAAACTTAGCGGCATCTATCTCTGCCAACAAATCACATGTTTGCAGCAGCAAATCCTTCCAATCTTTAGCTGTATATCGATTATTATTAAATGAAAAAGCGACCACCTTTTTATGGGTAAAATCTTCATAAAGGGTATGAGGAATGGAAGAATCAACGACATAATCCGAATAATTTGGTATAGTTTTCTGTTCATCTATTTCGTCGAGTTCTTCATCAATTTCGTCATCATCGGCCTCTGCATCTATGTTGATCAAAGATGTATACTCATTGATTGTCTCCTGAATTGTTGACACTGTTTTAGAAAACTCCCATAATTCCATTCCTTTGTCAAATTCCTTATTCTTATGGAATTCTGCAATTGACTTATTTGTGCTGCTCATCAGTCCATCCAGAGCAAGGTTTAGCAAATCCAACGCATCAGAAATTTCAGTTGCATCCTTTGGAAAATACCGTTTAATAATTTCTATTATTCGGATTATATCGTCCTGTGACATTTTACACCATCCCCTCTTAATTATAATTTTAACCTGAATCCGTGACCTTGCTTTAGCCCGAGAATCTGTTTTGGTATGTTGTGGATTTCTTTGGTGGTTTAGCAGGAACAGGAACTAATATGGAATGATCATTTTGTGCCTTTCAGTTTGCCTCATTCGTTTTTAGGCATGCCAAATAAGCCTGTCTTTTTGCAGGTATTCCATTGGTTACGAACGGCCCGTCGCTTTTTAAACAAATGCTTGGTAGATGCGTCTTGCGGTGAGAAACCACGGACTGTTGCCGCCAAAGTTAAGAGCGATTCTGCCTGCATGACGGACAAATCGTGCCGCCATGTAGATGATGTTCTGGATCACCGTGCGAATCCTTCTGCGTTTCACATTGCCGCGGATGGGCGCATCGTCTTCACGGAGGCTTTCTTGACCCATGATGCGCAAGAGATTGTACGCAAAGACTCCCGCGTGCAGCACCAGATCATTCGTTGCGAATTTCCCGGCCGGAAGGCGTTCCAAATCCAGATCGGTCTTGATTTCGCTGTGAAATTGCTCGCTTGTTCCATGGTCACGATAGAGTTCAATCACACGCCAAGGCGCACAACGCAGGGATGTCCAGTACACATGCACCTCAATCTCGGGAACGAGGAGCAGTTGACCATTCGGATCCATCGTCCGTTCGATGACGTGAAAGACTTGCCGCAGGTTGTGTTCGAACCCTTTTTGGGCAAACTCGATGGCGCCAACATATTCGATTTTGCCTTCCCGCTGCTGGCATGCGATTCCCTTTGTTTTGGCGATGGAAAGCCATGTTTCTTTTGGCGATTTGCGCAGGTTGACCTTGATGATGTAATCGGTGTCCGGATGCCGGTGGCAGACATGCAAATTGTTCAGACTGTCATTTCCCGCATCCATCCGTACGAGCAGCTTGGCGTCGGTGACACGCCGGGCGTACCGAATGCTTTGTTCCAGGAAGACATCCGTTTCTTTTTGGCAATGCACGCTGCCTTCCCGCAGCTCCACGTTGATGCCATACCCTTCCTGGCCGAGGTAAGCGAAGATGGGGGCATAGCCGTCTGTACCTTTGTAGGTACGGGATACCCCTTCCTTCTTGGTACCCGAATTGTCGAAGGGGGAAACATCCAGATCAAGCGGGATATAGCTTTCTTCGCCTGCAAGCAGACCGGTCAACGGAGCCTGGATCTGACGCAGGAGGTCGGCTGATTCCTCCAGCAAGATCCGGTTCCAGTCCGCTTTCTTAGACGAAGCAGCAGCATCCAAGCGCTGGCGGAGGGTAGGACTGGACGGAACCTTATTCAACTGCAGGCAAATGGAAAAGACATCATCCTTGCGGAAGGGTTCGATGTGATCAAAGTCGCTCTTGCCCTGACAAAGCAGACCCAAGTAGCTTTTCATCACATCCGCGTGGGAGTGAAACGGATGTTCAAAATCCTTAATCATGGTATGGTTCAATCGTTTCGTTAACTTTGTATGAGCAAGCAGGGTGCCGACTGTAGCCAGCCCCGCGTGAGTGGTTAGAATGAGCTCTTTGGATCGTACAAATTGGATTTTCATCAATGCACCTCGATGGTGAGAGTTATAATCTAGCGAATATCCTACTATTTCTCCATCGATCATTGATTTCCTTTCTTTATCTAGCTATTTTGATTTTAAAGATCACGGATTCAGGGGAAGCAGATGTCAGGTCGGATGACAGGCAACCATCCTGGAGGCGCAGCCCAAGACAAAAGGCGCACCGCGATTGTCTGCAGCGCGCCTCGTTCTGTTATAACCTTCTGCGTCTGAACGTCACGATGAAGACAGCGGCCAGTGCCATCACGCCTAACGCCATGCCGATCTCGGCATATTCTTTCGCCAGCTGCTCGTCGGTGATCGCGGTGGATGTTGCAGTTCCCTGCCTGTTGCCTGGAAAGCCGCCTCCTCCGAACGCAGGGAAATTGCCTCCTTCACCAAATTCTGGGAAATTCCCTCCACCTTGCCCATCCGCTCCTGCCGGAAAACCGGGAAATGCCGGGAACTGCCCGTTGCCCATGCGGTTTGACGGAATTTGCCCATCGCCATCGCTGTTTGGCTGTGTCTGACCGTCGATATCGTCGTCCTGAGGGGATTGGTCGTTGGTGTTGTCGTCTTGCTGGGCTTGCCGATCCCTTGTCGGGAATAGCGGGGCTTGTTCGTCACCCGCCGGGACTTGCGGGACCTGTCCATCCCGCATACCGCCTGGCGGGATGGGGCCGTTGCCGCCGCCACCAGGCTGGAAACGAGCCAGAGCTGCCCCTTCGCCGGTGAATCGCGCAATGGTCACCTCATTCGCTTCGCTCTCGCTGTTGTCATAAGCGGCCTGATTGCCGTCAGTTGCGGTTAGAACGCCTTGTTCGAGCTCTTGCGTGAACCTGGCCACATTCTCGGCGTTGGTGGACTTCAGACTCTCGATGCCGCTCTCAAACTGCTCGTAACCGTAGAATGGCCTTGGGTCCCGCTTGACATCATCGCGAATGAGGTCCGCCCATTCGTCGACGCGTTTGTTAAAGTGGTCCGTCGCGAGATAGCCTTCAAGCGCGTCGCGAACGTATCCGGTATATAGCTCCAGATATTCCGGAACGGCTAACAGCTTGTCAACCAGCGGGCGATTCAGACCACCGGCCGGATCGAATACGGACATGTTGCTGCCGAACCTGCCGAACCCGCCGTCGCTTCCACCTTCGAAGCCCGGAATCGCTCCCTGTTGGCCGTCAGAAGCTGGACCGCCAGCCTGATTGCCTTCCGTCCGCAACCTGTTGCTGCGGAAGTTGGGCAGCACACCTTGCTGCTCTGTCGGTGCGACGCTTTGACCGACGCCTGGCGCTTCTCCTTGCTGAGCATCCTGGGCAGCGGCGGGGTCCGGATCACGTTCTGCAGCCTGGCCGATGTTCATGTTGCCTCTGCCGCCGAATCCGCCCAAGCCGCCGAACCTGCCGCCGCGACCGCCGAATCCCATGGCGCCCATGCCTCCGAACGCCATGTTGTAGTCCCAGGGCAGAACAGAGAAGACGCCATTTTGCTCATACAGGTAGTAGTTGTGCTTGTTCTGTCCGATATAGCTGTCTGAATTGTTCGTGACCACATTCAGTGCGATATATTTCAACACGTTCTCCACATCAAGCACCTGCTCGTAGTCCGAACCGTTATTCAGCTCGTAGATCATATTGATCAGCGCTTCTTCGTCGGCATAGTCGGATTTTTGCACCAGACCGCTGTAGGATTCCCGTGAATCATCTACCCAGGCAAGATCAGTTCCATTGCCCATTATCGCTTTATACAACGAGCCGTTGGAATCTCCAAAATGACGTTCCAGGTAGGAATCGCCGATCTGCTCCACCGCCAGATAGAATCCCCACAATTCATCGTTGATATATAGGTTCACGTAAGAATATTTCGGAGTGGGAAGCCCCATCTGCTCCGCCAGTTCATACGCAAGAACCTCCTGCATGTACGTCGGGTCGCTGAAGCTGTTGTTCAGATTGATCGCTTGCACGCCGTACAGGCTCTGACTGGAAATGTACTCGTCAAAGTGCAGCTTGAAGCTGTACCGGTCCGAGTCCGAGTTCACGACGCTCATCAGGCTCAGGTTGCCTTTGGTGCGGAATCCGATGTTGGTCAGCTTGATGCCGTTGTATTCCACGGAAGCAGGTTTGATCTCCTCCGCCCCCGCATTGTTCAGCATATCCTGAAAATCTTCTTCATCGATCGTTACTTTTACATCAATCACCTTGTCTTTCGGAAAAACAAGCTCATCCAGCTTCTCCTCCAGATAGGTGATGGAGCCGATCGCCGTGGCCTTGGCCTGGCCGCTGTTGTCGTATACCGCATTCAACACCAGCGCCAGGGCGAGCAGCACGGCGAACGAGCCGGCCAACGCTGGCAGATACGAACGCTTTCTCACGAGCTGATCACCGCCTTTTTTATTGGGAAACATAATCTCCGCTGTAGCTGATCAGGACGGCATTCTTGACCCCCTGCAGCGCCTGAATGTCACTCACGAATGTCGGATCATCCTGCTTGACGCGCAGCTCCACGGTCATCTCGATGTTATCCGAAGTGACGGTTTTCTGCTTGATAGTGAACCGTTTGACTTTTTCCTTCAGCTTGTTGTAAACCAGCTCCTCGCTCTGCGTGTTTGCGCAGTTCACAACCATGAGATAAGGTGTCTCAAACGATGCGCTCTTGACAAATACGAACAGCACCAGACCGATGATCACCGAACCAATGATGGCCAGCGTGTAGAAGCCTGCTCCGACGACGATGCCTGCGGCGGCCGACCAGAACAGGAAGATGAGATCCGTCGGGTCCTTGATCGGCGTGCGGAAGCGAACGATGCTGAGCGCGCCGACCATGCCGAGCGAGAGGATGAGGTTGGAGTTAACGGCCATGATGACCATCGAGGTGATGATCGCCATGCCGATGAGCGAAACGTTGAAGCTTTTGGAATACAGCACGCCGCTGAAAATTCGCTTGTACAGCAGGTAGATAAACAATCCGACGAAAAAGGCGATCAAGAGCGTTATGAGGATGTTGGGGATGCTCAGGTTGCTGTTGAACTGATTCAGAACGGAGTCGCGAATGATGTCGGTGAAACTGATTTGCTCGTTATTGTTCATGCTATTGATCCTCCCAGGAATTTGCTTTGATCAGTTTGCGGCAGATCACATATTTGGAATTTGACTGCCGGTGAATGTTCTCGCCCTGTACGGCGGTTCTGACCAACTCGGGCAGGTACTCGTCGAACTTGATCTCCAGTACGATGAGATTGGTGTCGAAGGCATCTACCGTCATCAGATCGGGATCGAACAGATCGGTCTGGCCGAGCCCCGTCTTCAGGTTCTTGTCGAAGGTGATGCGGACGTTGCCGTAAGGGCAGATGTACGCTTCCCGCACATAATCGACGATCACCTTGGGCTGCATCCGCTCATGACGGATCTTCCGATATAATTCGTACAGGAGCGGCTTGTCAGGCACATTCAGGACCTCGGGATCTCCGGACATGATCGCGTCCGCCATCGACCGCGTGAGCGGCTCCTTGACCTTGGCGACATAATCAAGGCGCTTCAGCTTCTTCTCCAGATGGATGACGCGGTCCGAGCGATTGTAGATGCGGATCCGGTACTTCTCGCGGTCCGGCACGCCGCCTAACTTCTCATGAAGTGCCTGATTGTCGATATTGTCGAAATACAGGCTGCGGATATGATACTCCCCGTTGGGTCCGGCATGCTTGTCCGGGATCAGCAGGTGTTTGAGCCGTTGCTTGATGATCCAGTATTGATGGGGGTTCATGTGATACTTGAGTTCATGCCGATATTTGAGCGGCGTCTGCATGGTGTTCCTCCTTTCGTCTGAACCGAGTATAGAATGGGAACCTTAAATCTGTCTGAAATCTTACTTAGCCCGTATAAATTCATGATTGAAGTACTTGCTCATCGCTGATAGAATCACATATAAAACCTATAAAAATAATAGGAAATGAAGGAGGAGCCACCCCTATGACCAAAATCCGAAACATCTCCTGCCTGACCAGATGGTTGTCAGCCTTGCTGCTGGTGACGTCGCTCACGCTGCAGATGGTTCTGCCTGTCACCTATGCGGCGGAGACACGCGTGGCAAGCGCGGAAGAATACGCCATCTTCCTGAAGGACAAGCACGGCATTCACATCGAGACTCCGATCACCAAGGGACAATTGATCCGGTATGTGGCCGATCTCCTGGAGCTTCAGGCGCCTGAGGAGGATGTGGCCTTCACGGACCTGGATGCGGATGATGAGCTGTATGCCAGCGCGGCCGCTCTTTACGCCGAGGGGATCCTGAGCGGACCGGAAGTTGACGCTGATGAGCCGCTGAAGCCCTGGGTGGCAGCCCTGATCGCCGTACGCGCTTCCAATCTCAGGGAACTGGCGCTTACCTATCCGCAGTTCAAGGTCGATGCGGCGCTGGCTCGTCTCGGTCTTTCCTCCGCATCGTTCAACGCCGTGAATGGCCGGGAGCTGGCAACGGCTGTGGATACCGGTCTGATCCCGGCAGACTATCACGGAGAGTTCGCCTCGAATCGCGCGGCATCTCCGGAGCTCGTCCAGACGCTGCTCGGCAAGGTGCTGGAGTTCAACGGCGCCTACAAGCGCTACATCGGCTATGTGAGCGATGACGACATCTACAGCAAGTTCATCACCGCCTTCGAGACGTCGAACCTGATCGAGATCCCGACGCTGCAGCCGCTGGTGGATGATGCGCTGAAGCAGGACGTCGTCACCGGGTACAACCTGAAGGACAGCCGGTTCGATGCCAACTTCGTGCCGTCTCTGACCGTCACCTATGGCCATTCGGACGTTCGCCACGCCATTCAACTTCTCGCCCTGCTGCGCAGCGAGGGCATCGATGCCAGGGTCCAGTTCGAGCCGAAGACCTCGGCCTATGTGCATCGCAAGGAATGGGGAGAGCCATACGTCGATGAGAACTCGAAGGCGGTGCTGACGGAGAACGGCAACTACATCCATTCGTCGATGGAATATGACCTCGTCTTGGAGTTCTTCCATCAGGAGGACAAGGAAGCGTTCCAGGCGATCATTCTGCAATACGCCAAGAAAAATGCCAGCGATCAACCCGGCCTGATCTACGGCTCCTGGTTCCAGCCGCTGTTCTATACGCTGACGGAGCCGAAGAGTGAAGGCTACAGGCTGATCGCCAATAACAAGATCACCGATGGATATTTCTATGCGCAGACGTTCTCGCTGGTCGATGCGACGGATGACATCGCGGCGGGATTCGCGAAGCTCGATCCGGAGATCGAAGTCGAATCGTATACGTTCTGGGCCAATGAGGCTTTCTATTACTATCTGAACGGCGAAGGTCTGTAAGCGATGAAGGGATCAGAAGCGTTCCGCTCTGATCCTTATTTTTTTGTCGTCTTTGCCTGTTGACTGTTTATATCCATTCACATCATGACAATTTGTCACTACTCGATAATCGGCGTGTGAGGTAAGATAAAGAACACCTATTAATAAAAAAAATATTATTTGATGGGAGGAAAGGAATATAAAGGTAATTTATTGTTTGTCAAAGAAATGAACACAGTATATGGCAAGGAGGATTCCCAACAGAGCATGAAAGCTTTGACTCGAAAAATACTGATTTGCTTGACGGCGGTTTGCGTCGTATTTTCCGTCCAGCTTGGTGCTAGCAATTGGCGGGCCCAAGCCTCCGTGGTCACGAATGTATTTGCCTTCGGAAGCAACAATTCCGGTCAATTGGGATTGGGGGATAAATCGGCCCGGCAGACTCCGACGCTGGTGGAGGGACTTGCCGGAGCGATCGCGGTGTCACCAAGCGATGCGCATACGCTGGTGCTCATGGAGAACGGCGACGTATATTCGTTTGGTATTGGACTGTTCGGCGCGCTCGGTCATGGCGACGAGGAGGATCAGCTGACCCCCAGGAAGATTGAAGGAATCTCCAATGCCGTGGCGATTGCCGTCAACGGCAATTATGCAGCCGAGCAAAACAGGGATTTGCATTCCTTCGTGGTAACGGCCGACGGGTCGGTATACTCCTTCGGAAGATCCAGGAACGGAGTTTTGGGTCATGGAATAAATGAAACATCAAGCGAGAGGGTCATCCAGTCGACGCCGAAAAAGATCGAGAAGTTCATGGACGGCTATTCATGCGACATGCGAAGGAGCAGGGCTTTCGCGCCCTGCTCCTTATCCAGTTATGATCTCGCGGCGACAGCGACCACGCGATAGACGCCCGAGCCGAGCTCCAGCGCCACGCCGCCTTCTTCCTCCGCTGCGGCAAGCACGCCGGCAGCTTCCCCCGCAACGGCGCCGTTCACCGTCACGCTTGCCAGTGACGCGCCAGGCAGCTTCGCCCTGGCGGTCGTATTCGGCGGCAGCTCGAACTCATACGTCACCGTGCCGTCCTCGGCCAGTCTCCACTCGCTGCGCACCAGCCCGTACTCGGACTCATAGGCTGCCTTCGCATATGTCAGCTCCGAATCCGGACGCGGCCTGAACAGGATGCGCTTGTAGCCCGGCCGTGCCTCATCGAGATCGAGTCCGGACACCGCCCGATACAGCCAATCGCCGATCGAACCGTACGCATAGTGGTTGTAGGAGTTCATGTCATCGCTCCAGAACGTGCCGTCCGGCTTGATGCCATCCCAGTGCTCCCAGATGGTCGTCGCACCCTGATGGATCGAATACAGCCAGCCCGGGTAGTCCTCCTGCTGCACCAGCTTGACCGCCACATCGTGGTAACCGTTCTCGGTCAGGACATGGCACAGGTACGGCGTGCCGACGAATCCGGTGGTCAGATGGTCGTTCTTCTCCTTCACATATTCGGCCAACGTACGGGCCAGCCTCTCCTTCACCGGTCCATCCACCAGCCCGAACATCAGCGGCAACACATGAGCCGTCTGCGTATGGGCGGCCAGACGGCCGCTCGGCGTGATGAACTCCCGATGGAAAGCATCGACGATGCGCGCATGCAGCTCGCGATACTTCGCCGCATCCTCCGTCCGGCCCAGGATTTCCGCCGTTCTCGCGACGATCTCCGTCGAGCAGGCGTAGAAGCAGGTGGCGATCAGATCGCGCGGCGTGGCCCCCACATAGTCGCCGGAGTTGGCGTCGAGGCCGAGCCAGTCGCCGAAGTGGAAGCCGGTATTCCACAGATACTCGTCTTCCCCCTGGGCGCGGATATATTCCACCCATGCCTTCATGCTGTCATACTGTTCTTCCAGGATGCGCTTGTCCCCGTAACAGACGTACAGCGTCCACGGGCAGATGACGGCGGCATCCCCCCAGGCAGCCGAACTGTGGGCTTCCTGACCCAGGATGTTCGGGATGACGAAAGGCACTCCGCCGTTCTCCAGCTGATCCGCCTTCAGATCGTGCAGCCACTTGGAGAAGAACGGGTAGACGCCGTAGTTAAAGGCGGCTGTCCGGATGAACACCTGCGCGTCCCCGGTCCAGCCGAGACGTTCGTCGCGCTGCGGACAGTCGGTCGGAACGTCGAGGAAATTCCCCCGCTGCCCCCACACGATGTTGCGCTGCAGCTGATTCAGAAGCTCATGCGAGCATTCGAAGGTCCCCGCCGGCCTCATGTCCGTATGAATGACATGGCCGGTGAAGCGATCCGGCTCGAGCGGCACATCCTCCGGCCAGCCCTCGATCTTCACATAGCGGAAGCCCTGGAAGGAGAAATGCGGCTCATACTCTTCTCCGCCGCCGCGGCAGGTATACGTGACGGTCTGCTTCGCGCTGCGCAGATTGCCGATGTAGAAATTGCCCTCGCGATCCAGCACCTCGGCATGCTTCAGCGTCAGGACCGTACCGGCCGGCAGGTCCAGGCGCATGTGAACGCGCCCGACCATGTTCTGACCCATGTCGAGCACGGTTTCGCCGGCCGGCGTGCGGATGAGCGCGACCGGTTTCAGCCTCTGCGTGATTCGGGCCGGTTCATTCTCCTGCATGAGCAGGATGTCCTTCGGATGATCCAGTTCGACCACCGCGGCCCATCCCTGGTCGTCGTAGCCGACGTCCGACCAGCCGTCCTTCGCCAGCCGGGCATCGAAGGTTTCGCCATGATAGATCTCGGACATCAGGATCGGTCCGGTGGAAGCGCGCCACGAACCATCGCTGGTTACAACCGCCGTCGTGCCATCCGCATAGTCGATATGCAGCTGCAGGATCAGGGCTCGTTGGTCGCCATACAAGCTGTCCTTGGGGTTGAAGCCCAGCGTGCCTTTGTACCAGCCGTTGGCCAGCATGGCGCCGATCGCGTTCTCGCCAGTTCGCAGCAGATCCGTCACATCGTAGGCCTGCACCTGCAGGCGATGGCGATAGCTGGTCCAGCCCGGGGTGTACTGGGCATCGCCGACGCGCCGGCCGTTCAGCTCCAGCTCATACATCCCCAGCGCGGTGGCATAGATGGTGGCGCGGCGAACCTCGCCCTCAGCGGTGAACGACCTGCGCAGCATGAAGATTTCCTCCGCCTGCGGATCGATCGCATCTGGATCAGGGGTGATCCAGGAAGCCTGCCAGTCCGCCGTATCCAGGAACCCCATCTCGAACATGCACGGCTCGCTCCACCCGGACTCGTGCCCTTTCTGATCCCACACCTTCACGCGCCAATGGTAGCGCCCCCTCGACCGCAGCTGCTCGCCCTCATATTCCACCAGCACTGACTTGTCCGACTCAACAACGCCCGAATCCCATACCAGCTTGTCCTCCTCAAACCCGGTCAGGCTGTCAGAGACCTGGACGCGGTAGGCGCGCTGCAGGACATGCACGTCGTCCGAGCGCAACTGCCAACTGAATCGCGGTCTGGCAACCCCAAGGCCAACCGGATCCTTGCGGTATTCACAACGCAGTTCAGTGACCATAAGTGTCGTCATTGCACATCGCATCTCCTCTCCTGAAGATCATTCTTCTGATCTCCATTATATTAGGCGGGGAGAAGTTCGATGGTGGTGGATTCGGACATCTTTATAGGCTGATCTGGACAAATATAAACCGTTTTCTTACTATGAAATGAAAGAAAGAACAGGCTTGTTGATCTTCGGTTGTTGTTCGGGCAGACTCCCAGGCGACACGGAGGTGTTCCATTGACGCAGCATGGCCGTCTCCTCAAGAATTCAGCAATGACCATGCGTGTTGCAGCACCAGGCCGAACGGCGGCACGCAGAAGCGCAGCCAGATCAATAGAGGATGTCTCTCAGGTCCTTGTCATCGAAGCGGATATGAATGGCAACGATTCTGTCCTGGCCGCTGAGCTTGATCGAAAACTCGCCCAACCGGACGGTATCCGGCGAATCATCGTCCGGACGGAATCGCTTCTGCCGGAGCAACGTCAGAGCCTCGTTCGGGTCATCGCCGACCCGGATGCCGAAGACGGAATACTCCGGATTGGTCATCTCCATATGGCTGACGCTGTCATGCAGATCGTTCTCCTGGTCGGTCGGGAAGCTGAGCAGCAGTCCAAGCTCCGGATATTCTCTGGCGTAACCGCCGAATCCGTCGATGAAGATGCCGCTTCCCAGCAATTGTTGCACTTCCCGGTCCGGCATGCCCAACCGGACGCCGCCAGCATCCAGATGTTCGTTCAGGTAATGCAGCGTATGCAAGGTTCTGGAAGAAGAATATAAGTAGAACGTTACAAACGCGGAGATCATCAGCACAGCAACCATGGAAATGACGATCAGCAAGCTTTTTTTCATCACCATCACCTGCGTAACGTGGAGAGTGGAAATTCATGGCATCCAATCTCTAAACGTGCCGGCATCCTGTAAAGTTGCGCAGATCATGACTGGTTTGCCGCCGGGGCGCGATCAAAGCGACGCATGGCAGAAGTATAGCCGCTGATTTCTGTGAAAGGAGACGTTCCGATGAGCATCAAACGCACGACATTCGTGATGACCGGGGATCTGTACTTCGAGCCGGATGTGCCGATCTTCGTGAATCGGGCCTATGAGACCTTTGACATGATCGAGCATTCGCATGAATTTATCGAGATCACCTATGTGTGTGAGGGGGCGGGGGTGCATTATATCGCAGGCGAGGCAGTGCCCGTGGAACATGGAACACTGTTCTTTATCCCGGTCGGTCAGAGCCATGTATTCCGGCCCAGGACGTTGCGCAAGGATCGGCCGCTGATCGTGTATAACTGCATCTTTCCCGTGTCCTATCTGTCTGAACTGGGCCAGAGCTTCCCGCAGGCATCGGCGATCTGCCAGATGTTCCGGGACGAGCGGCTCGGATGGTTCTCGATGAAGGATGCGACGGGCGACTATCACGCGATGTTCCGGGAGATGCATCAGGAGTATACGGCGAGACCCCCAGGTTTCCTGGTCGTCCTTGCCTCGCATGTGCTGCGCGTCCTCACGGGCCTGTACCGGTATCGCCTGCAGCTGGACATGCCGCCGGCCGAGCGGCCGCAGTGGCTGACGATCGATGAGGCGGTCGACTATATCGGCCAGCATTATGCGGAGGAACTCAGGCTGGAGGACATGGCGGCGCATGCGAACCTGAGCGTGCGCCAGTTCAGCCGCCTGTTCAGGCGCCAGACCGGCATGAGCTTCCTCGACTATGTGCAGAGCATACGGATCGACGCCGCCTGCCGCATGCTGGCGGATGGCCGCCAGCGCGTCAGGGATGTGGCCAGCGCCGTCGGCTACCAGGATATGAAATATTTCTATGCCCTGTTCAAGCGGAAGACGGGGGTCACGCCGGCGGAATATCGGGCGCGGGCTTGGGCATCTGCGCCGCTCATCAGATGACTTTCGTTGCAACTTTCCGTATGATAGAGGTAGTTTCAGATTAGTTCCGTTGGGACATGTCGATGAGAACGTGGAAGGTGTCAAGGCCGTTCAGCCGCAGGCGTGGATGAGATGATGGCGATGGAGTCAGTCACAGAAAGTTCCGATGCGGGACATGTCGATGAGGATGACAGAGCGTCAAGGAACCTCAGGCGCGAACACGAAGATGAGGGGATGACCATGATCAGGATACAGCCGGCCAAAGGCCATGAAGTCGTAGCTGAACATATAATAGAACGAATACGCTCGGGAGAATGGGCGCCGGGTCAGAAGCTGCCCAATCTGGTGGAGCTGGCCGCCTCCTACGGAATAGGAAGAACGACGATCCGGGAGGCGATCAGCGCCTTGAAGGCGACGGGATGGCTCACGGTCCGCCACGGCAGCGGCACATATATCAGCGAGGTGCTGCCTGAGCCGGATCGCGGCGGCACAGTCAACCTGTTCAGGGATGCCGAATCCCTGAGGGAGATCCTGGAGGTGCGCAAGGTTCTGGAGACCGGAAGCGCCATGCTGGCCGCCGAGAAGCGAACCGAAGCCGATCTGAAGCATATGCGGCAGATCCTGAAGCGAATGGAAGACAGCCTCATCGGCCACGATACCGAGCTCGGCGAACAGGCGGATGTGGAATTCCATCTGGCGATCGCGCAGGCTTCGCAGAATAAACTGATGGCGCAGCTGATGGACTCGCTGGCCCAGCAGCTGAACGCCACGATCCGGGATACCCGCCTGATCTGGTTCTACCAGGAAGAGCAGACTGCGGCAGCGCTGCTGGAGGAGCACCGCCGCATCTATCAGCGGATCGCGGAGCGTGACGCGCTCGGCGCGCGGGATGCGATCTTCGAGCATCTGACGAAGGTCGAGCAGAAGCTGAAGCAGGCGACGGCCAGAGAAGGATGAACGATCAACGAGCCAGCCGGTCAGCTGATCCCGATGCGGACGCCGGTCTGATCGGCCGCAGGTGCGTCCGGATCGAACCGAATCACTCGATACGATCCAGACGGCAGGTATATTCATAGGTTCCGCTCTCGAGCGTGCGCTCTGTCCCGTCAGGCATCACAAGCGTGCATACCGTCGATACAGGAACCTCCACGCGTATCGTGAAACGTTGATCCTCGATGCGCCAACCGCTCACCACCTGCCCGTACGGCGTCCTCACGCTGCCCCGGGCATGGGTCAATCCTCCGCCGGGCACCGGCGCGATGCGGAAGGTCCGATAGCCTCCGCTGGTCGGTTCGATGCCGGCGATGCGCCTGTACAGCCAGTCTCCGACGGCTCCGTACGCGTAATGGTTGAAAGAGACCATGCCGCCCCCCGACTCTTCCTCCGATCTGTTGCCGGTCAGATCGCCGATGTTCACCGTCCCGTCCGGGCGCAGGGCATCCCAACGCTCCCAGATCGTCGTGCCGCCGGCTTTCACCTCATACAGCCAGGAGGGACAAGTATCCTGCAGCAGCAGCCGGTAAGCGATCTCCGCATGCCCGTTGTCCGACAGGGCGAACAGCAGGTATGGCGTTCCCGTGAATCCCGTCGTCAGATGATAGTCCGCTTCCTTCACCAGCCGTGCGAGATGATCGGCCATAGCGCGCGTTTCTTCTCCTTCGGTCATGCCGAAGTACAGAGGGAGCACATAGCCGGTCTGAAACTCCTTCTTCAATCTCCCTTTTCCGTCCGTGAACACCTTGCGATAGGCCTTCACGATCCGCTCCCGCAGCCTGCGATAATACCTCGCATCCTCCTCTTTCCCGAGCAAATCGGCGATGGTCGCGGCGAGCCCGCAGGAATTGGCGAAGTATGCGGTTCCGACCCATTGGCCTTTGGCCAGCCATTGCTTGAGATTCTCACCCGGGGCGCACCAGTCTCCGAAGTGGAAGGGATATTTCCATATATATCGGCCGTGGGGCGTGACAGACAGGAAGGAGGCCCACCATTTGGCGGCTTTCAGGAACTTCCGGATCGTCGGATACTGCTGTTCCAGGAGCCGCCTGTTGCCGCGCGCCAGATATTCCGCCCAGGGGACCAGCACGCAGCTGTCGCCCCAGGCCGAAGTGGCCATCACCGGCCAGGTATCGCCACCGCGCGGCACGACCATCGGGATGCCCCCTCCCCGGCCTTGTTCCGCCCGCATGTCCATCAGCCATTTGTCCAGGAATCGGCCCAGGTCAAAGTTATAGCAGGCCGTCTGCGCGAATACCGCGATATCGCCAGTCCAGCCTTGACGCTCATCTCGCTGGGGACAATCGGTCGGAATGTCGACGAAGTTGGAACGGCCGCTCCAGATGATGTTGCTGTTCAATCGGTTGATCCACTCGTTCGAGCAGGTGAAGCTGCCGATCGTGGCGAAGTCCGAGTGCAGCACATAAGCGGATAACGCCAGATTGTCCGGCTCGATGCCGCTCACGCCAACGTATCGGAAGCCCATATACGTCAGTCTGGGCGAGTAGGTTTGCTCGCCTTCCCTGCATATGTAGGTGGCTGTCGCTTTCGCCGTGCGCAAGGACTTGACGAACAGCTCCCCATCCACAAGGACTTCCGCGTGGCGGAACACGACCTGCTGACCATGCTTGCCCCGGATCGTGGCACAGATGACCCCTGCGAAGTTCTGGCCGAAATCATAGATGATCTCCCCGCTTGCCGCCCTCGTCCAGGATACCGGATGCATCACCTGTTGCACGCGCACCGGATCCCCATATTGCGCCAGCAGCGCCGGAGATCTGCGCGGTCGGGTGAGGGAGGCGGGCTTCCAACGGACCGCGTCCAGATCGACCGTCGCATCGTACGTCTCGCCATCATACCATTCGGCGAAGCGATAGGGCCCTTCGGTGGTCACTTCCCAATCCGTGCCGGTTCCGATGACGGTGCGAGAACCGTCCTCATACTCGATGTGAAGCTCGCAGAGGAAAGCCTGGCGATCCGCACTGATCCTGTTCTTCCTGCGATAGGTGAAGGAGCCGACCGCCCAGCCACCCGCGACCACCGCGATGAGCGTGCTGTCCGGTTCCAGCTGCCCCGTCACCTCATAGGTCTGATACTGGATGTGATGATCATAGGAGGTAAAGCCCGGCGCAAAATAATCCTCTCCGACCTTGCTGCCATTCAGCATCAATTCATAGATCCCCAATGCCGTTGCATTCACCCACGCGCGCCGCACAGGCTTGTCCGGAAGGGTGAAGCGATGGCGGAAGGTCATCGGCACGGGGGAAGCCTTCTTCGGGGTCTGATAGCTTCCGTCGGTTATCCAGCGCGCCTGCCATGGCGTATCGAGACGGCCGGTCTGGAAGCTGGCCGTCGCCTCGGCCGTTTCCCCCGACCTGCCCTCAGCCCGGATATGCACCGGATATGTGGTGAAAGGCTTCATCTCTCCGCCGTACAGATTGTTGATCTGGTCGGTCGTCTCGCGGGACCAGTCACCGACGGTGATGACGGCCTTGCTGAGCGCTTCTCCCTGCACATCCGACTCCAGCGTGAACGAGATATTCGGCCGTCTGTCCGTGATGCAGCCGCGTTCCAGCCCTTCGATCCGCACGGATGCAATCTTAAGCATGTCGGTTCGCCTCCTTGCGCGCTCTGATCTCCCGCTGTTTCCTGTCGATGTCCCGCTCCACGTTCAGGAAGGCGAGCAGGATGACGAGGATGATGCTGGTGATGGTCTCCAGTCCGACAAAGGCGAAGGTGATCGTATGCTGAACAGCGGCGGATTGCACGGCGATCAGCTCACCTGAAGCGTCGTAATAGGGCGCGACGTACCCGGATGCCGAGAGCATGCCGTTGAAGATGCCCGTTGTGACGCCGATCAGCGCCACGGACAAGGTGTTGTACACCGACATGGCGATGCCGTCGCAGCGGTATCCCGATCTCCACTCGACATGATCCAGCGTATCGGCGAACAGGGCCATAAACACATAGGCGCTGGGCATACCGCCCATATTCTTGATGAATTGGCCCACGAGGAAGATCGTCATGTCCCTGGGAAACATCCAGCAGATCGCGCTGCCTGTCGCCATCAGGATGAAGCCGACGAGCGTCACATTCCGCTTGCCGAAGCGCTTCGCCAGCGGCCATACGGCGAAGATGCCGATGCCCATCGGGATGCCGCCGATCGCCGAGATCATCATCTGGGTCACTCCGTCATTGTAGGTGCCGAGCACGTAGTTGCTGTAATAGACCAGGCTCAGATTTTTCAAGCTCGTGCCGATGATGGAGATGAGGAAAAAGCCAAACATGAGCAGCATGTAGCGGTCCGTGAAGATGGCTTTCAGCTGATCCTTGTAAGTCACCCGCTGCTCGGGCTGATCGTCCATGGATTCGGCGGATTCTTCGGTGATGCGCTCCCTGGTGTAATAATACTCGAGCAGCGTCAGCGGCAGGGCGATGATCGAGAAGATGCTCATCACGAGGATCCAGCGGCCCTGATCGACGCCGATCATCGGCAAGATCAGCATCGGGAAGATCAGCGCGACGATGATCCCGGTGATCATGATCGAGGAGATCTGGTTAAACACCGAGAGCTGTCCTCGCTGCAGCGTGTCGCGGGTGGAGAGCGGCACCATCAGGTTATGGCTCATGTTGTAGATCGTAAACGCGAAGGAATAGTACAGATTGTAGGACAGGAAGACCCAGATCACCTGAATGGTCGTGCTCGCATTCGGGATGACGAACAGCAGGATGCCGGTGATCGTCAGGAGCGGAGCGGACAGGAGCAACCAGGGCCGAGCCTTGCCATGTCTGCTTCGGGTGCGGTCGATGATATAGCCCATGATGATGTTGGTGATCGCGTCGATGATCTTCGAGATGATCGGGAAGACCACCAGGATTCGCCGCCGCCGAGCGACGTCAGACCCAGCACATCCGTGTAATAGACATTCAGATACGTGGCCAGCACGGCGTTGAGCAGCAGAGCTCCGGCTGGACCGACCAGATAACCCAGCCATTTCTCCCTGCCGGTTGTGTCGGTTGTGTTCACGCGGGTGTTCCAGATCCCGGAATTCAAGATCTCAGACCTCATATGGCGTTCCTCCTCGCGGTTCAGATGGAAGCTGCTGCCCGGCGGGCAGCGGAAGCGGCCTTTCCTTGCCCAGGAATGCCTTCATCGCTCGCCAGATGCGGCCGTTGGCCAGCTCCACGAATCCGACGGCCTGCCGATAGGTGAATTGCCCGCCGGAGGACATGCACATCGAACGGATGGAGTTGTTGGGCAGCAAGCGAATGAGGAAATAGGAGTTCTTCAGCTTCATATCCCGCTCGAGGGAATCCGGCATCTTGAGCGCCCGCCTGTAACCTTCGCTGCTCATCCTCATGATGGCTCGGTAAAGCATTCGCCCCATGAACGTCCGCCTGAACTCGCGAAGGGCAGAGTCAAGCGTCAGCGGCTCATGCCTGTGGGCATCCGGCACGTCGCGGCCGATGAGCTCCGCGAAGCTGGCCGGTATGCCTTGCGGCGGCAGGGTGTAATCCCTGAGCACAGCAGGCGAATAGGGAGATGCGACATCCTCGGCATCGGTGATGTTCCATTCCGCCTTGAGTCGGATATCCGCCGCTGAAGCGGCCAGACAGAATTCATAGGTGCCATTCTCCAGCACCCAACGATGGAGCTGCGGATGCCAATAAGCCAGATCCTGCCTCGCGAAAGTCAGCGTGACCGTTCTCGTCTCGCCAGGCGCAAGCGGGACCTTCGCAAAGGCTCGAAGCTCCTTGTCCGCCTTGAACACCTGACTGCCGCGATGCCGAACATACAGCTGGACGACTTCGGCTCCTGCGCGTTCACCGACATTCGTGATGTCGGCGCAGATCGTGAACCTGCCGTCGGATTCACTGATCCGGATATTCGAGTAGGAGAAAGAGGTGTAGGACAGACCGTAGCCGAACGGGAAACGGAGAGGTGTCCCGGCCTTGTCGTAATAGCGGTAGCCCACATAGATGCTTTCGTAATAGCGGGATACTGGGCCGCGATTGTAATCGGCGAAGCAGCTCGTATCCTCGAGGTGCAGGGGCCAGCTCTCCGCCAGCTTGCCGGATGGCGTGGATTCGCCAAACAACAGGGAAGCGCAGGCCTCCCCGCCATACATGCCGGGAAGATACATGTTCAGCAGAGCCGCAAGACCGTCAAGGAAGGGCAATTCCACCGGAGCGCCGGCGAACAGGACGAGGACGACCTTCCTGCCCTTTGCGATCAGCCGTTGAATCAACTGTATCTGAGGCTCTCCCAGCCGCATGTGCTCCCTGTCGAAGCCTTCGCTTTCCTCCAGATCGTCGAGTCCGCCGAAGAACAGGATGATCTCCGCCTGCTCGGCGGCCGCAAGAGCTGCCTGTTCCAGTTGCGGGTCCGGTTCCGGCTTGAGATAGCGATACCCCGGCTCATAGCGATACGGAACGCCACGCTTGTCGAATGCCTGTCTGGGGCTGATGACCGAAGGTGGATTGATCAGGGAGGATCCCGCCCCCTGGAAACGCAGCTTCTCAAACATCTCGCCGACCACCAGCAGCTTCTCATCGCCGGACAGCGGCAAAGTGCCATCATTCTTGAGCAGGACCGCGCTCTCCTTCGCAATCTCACAGGCCAGACGGGCATGCTCCTCATGATTGCAATCGCTTTCAATTTGTGCGTCCTTGCATCGGTGAATCAGGTTGAGCACCCTTGCCACCGATTGATCCAGGATCTCCATCGGCAGGGTTCCATTCTTCGCCGCTTCGATGATGGACGATCGGTTATGCCACACGCCTCCCGGCATATCCAGGTCGCAGCCGGCTTTCAGACCTTCGACCCGGTCACAAGTGGCTCCCCAATCCGTCATGACGAGCCCCTGAAATCCCCATTCATGGCGCAGGATATCCGTCAGGAGCTGCCGGTTCTGGGAAGCGAAGATCCCGTTCACGCGGTTGTAGGCGCTCATCACCGCATAGGGCTGCGCTTCCTTGATGACCTGTTCAAATGCGCGGAGATAGATCTCCCGCAATGCCCGTTCATCCACGACGCTGTCGCCGACGAAGCGGTGGTCTTCGTTGGAGTTGGCAGCGTAATGCTTCACGCAGCATCCGACCCCCTTGCTCTGTACGCCGCGCACGAAAGCGGCGCCGAACGTGCCGGAGATCAGGGGATCCTCCGAATAATATTCGAAGTTCCTGCCACACAACGGGCTGCGCTTGATGTTGATGCCCGGGGCGAGCAGCACATCCACGCCGGCTGCCCGGCATTCCTCCGCAATCGCTTGACCCATGCGATAGGCCAGCTGAGGATTCCACGAGGATGCCACCGCAGCGGAAGTGGGAAATGCCGTGGAATGCTCGTTATCGCTGATCCCGAAGCCGCCTGCCGTCTGGCGGACCTTGCGCACACCGTGGGGGCCGTCGGTCAGCATCAGGGCGGGGATCCCGAGCCGCGGTATGGCGTTGGTGTACCAGGAGTTGGTCCCTTCGAGCAGAGCGGCTTTCTCCTCGATGGTCAGCTCGTCAAGATAAGATCGCAGTTGGCTGATACGAATCACCACCAGTCAGACTATGATTGCCCCCAGTATAGATGGATCCGGTGAAAATGTATTGTAAAATAATGAACCATATTGCAAAAACATGCGCATTCCCGGAAAGATGTCGATCTGTGGAAGGTTGGGTTTTCATCGGTTGGTGCTGATCGTCGGATGGTCTGGAACGAATCCACGTTCCGTTGCCATGGAAAGACTGATCTTGGCATGGTCTGCCGTTCCTTTGCCCGCCATGGGCGACACCGAAGAGGATCGCAGCCTTATGGAAGGCGGGAACGGGCGGATTGTCGGTATTGGAGCGGCGTGATGCCCTCGTATTTTTTGAACAGGTTCTGAAAGTAACTCTGTGATGAGAAGCACAGATAGCTGCTGATCTCGCTCAGCGACCGGTCGGAGAAGGCCAGCAGATTCTTGGCTTCCTCAATTTTCTGTCGATTGATGTAGTCGTTCAGTTTCATCCCGGTCTCCCGTCTGAACGTTCGGGTGAGGTATGAAGGGGACAGCCCGATGCGCTCGGCGAGCTCCCTGACCAGGATCGGCGTATGAAGGTGCTTCTTGATATAGCGGATGCATGCCCGCGTCGCCGGAGACAGATGAGGCGGATAGCGCTCGGCAGCGACCCGCTCCGCATAGTCCAGGATCATTCGCTGGCGCAGCAGGGAGAGCGCGTCCAGCCGGGAGAGGCTCTCCGCTTGCTGGATGTAGATGTCGCTGAGGTGAAAGGCGGTGTCGACATCCAGGCCTCCTTCGATGGCAGCCCGGGCCACAAGCGCGGCGGTCACGATCAGGATGTTCTTCTCCTGCCGGAGCGCCTCCTTTGCCACCGGACCGGCATCGGCCCGGACAGGGTGCTGGAACAGCTCGGCGAGCTTCTTCGCCTCTCCTTGCCGCACATAGGCGATGATCTGTTGCTCCAGCGGATAGGTATCGTGCGAGAGTGCTTCTTCCGCCGCCCGATACCTGGTTTCGGTCAATGTGGATTGGAGGCTGGACGGATCAGGGGGGACGGGACTTCCGAGCATCAGCAGCTTCTCCGCCGTCATCCTCCTCCGGTTCAGGGCGAAGTGGAAGAAGCACAACGCATGCAGGAAATTCTCAAACGAAAGCGGCGGGATATTGGAGAGAAATTGGCTGAAGGTCTCCCGATGCTGTAGCGCGATCTTCGCGTTCATCATCACGGCTGTGATGTGCTTGCCCGTTAGCGGGACATTGGAGCATGGACCGATCAGGAATTGACGATCGGAACGCCTCTCCTTCACCTTGCCGTAGAACAGCAAATTCTCGCTCAGATAGTAGTTGATGTCCTGTCCATCCTCCAGCATGCGGGGCAGGACCTCATGGATCGGATCCGCCTCCCGGATGATGAAGGGCAACATGCGGACAAGCTCGCCGCTCTCGTAGTAGCGGATGGGCAGTCCGGTCAGGTTATAGAAGGAATCACAGAGAAAGACCAGGTCCTTGTTGTCCATGCGATCACCTCGATAGAATCTTACAATGGACATCAGATATTTACAATGACTTTGAGCGCTTCGCGTCCATGTTTCCTCCATGTCATGCTCCCGGTTGTCTGCGTTGAAACGTCACGGACTTTAGGGCAACAGCGTCGCTCCTGTCCGTAAGAGGCTCCATCTGCCTTCACATGCTTCGTTCGGTGTCCATGGTCTCCGTTAGACAGAGGGGGCTTCTGCCATCGCTTTAAATGCAACCTTCTACCATGAAGCGCGATTGACGCACCTGGCGAACGCTGATGACCCTGACCAGGACCTTCATGAAGCCGCGATCTCTGTGCTATCTTTACAGTGGCGACATGTACGGTTAAGATGAACCTGTATCAGCCCGTGAGCGGACAGGTCTGACAGGGTGCGACCAGGACCTGGATGCGCGACCGGCGCCATGGTGATCCAAGGATGATAGAACCAATGAGGAGGTTGTCAGGATGAGACATCCGGATGCTTATCTCGATCAACTGTATGATGAACTGGAAACGGCACGCCGGGAGCAGGCCGAATCGTCGTGGGAAGCCCGCAGGGCAAGGCTGCTGGGCGGACTTCAGCAGGCGCTGGGACGC
The DNA here is from genome assembly GCA_937957685.1 of uncultured Paenibacillaceae bacterium. Classification (GTDB taxonomy): domain Bacteria; phylum Bacillota; class Bacilli; order Paenibacillales; family DA-C8; genus Insulibacter. The sequence continues at coordinate 16,742 of CALGAO010000139.1, read as the reverse complement.
TTCGAGCTGACCCATCGGGGGGCTGAGGGGCTTGATCCGGTGCTGCTGGAGCGGGCGGAGCTCCCGGAGGCGATCCGCGAGCGCGTGGAATTCACCACGCTGGACGGGCTGCGCATGCCCGCTTATGTGATGATCCCGAAGTCGATCCGGCCGGGTGAGAAGAGGCCGGGGGTGCTGCTCTGGCATGGTCACGGATACGGTAGCCGCTCGCTGGTGGGCCTCGACAAGGACGGCAACGAGAAGCCGGATACGGGCAGACTGTCGGACAATCTGGCCTACGCGCTGGCGAAGCGGGGGCTTGTCGTGCTGGCGCCGGAGATCATCGGCTTCGGTGACCGCAGGCTCGCTCGTGATCTGCAGAAGGATCCGAACATTGACAACTCCTGTTACAATCTGTCCGTCTCCCTCATGATGACGGGCAGGACTGTCGCCGGACTGTGGGCGGCAGAGGCGCTGCGCGCTGCCGACTATCTCGTCAGCCGGCCGGAGGTGGATGGCAACCGGCTCGGCAATATGGGGCATTCCGGCGGCGGCATGGTTGCTTCCCTGTCAGCCGCGCTTGATCCGCGCATCCAGGCGTCGGTCGTCGCCATCTATCCGAACACCTATCGCGGCAGCATCCTGGCGATGCGGCATTGCCTGTGCAACTACATCCCCGGCATCCTGACGCAGGCCGAGATGCCCGACCTGCTCGCGCTCATCGCGCCGCGTCCGCTGTTCATCGAAGCGGGACTGCGCGACCCGATCTTCCCGATCGAGACGACGAGGGTGGCGATCAAAGCGGTTCGCGCCATCTACGAAGGCTATGGCGCGCAGGACCGGTTCAGCAGTCATCTGTTCGATGGCGGCCATGAGTTTGGCGGGCCGGAGTCGCTGGATTGGCTGGCCGGACAGCTGAGGGGACAGTAGGCGGATAACCGGGCAGCCGTGAGGCAAAGATGGATCATGGCAGATGTAAAGATCCTTCAGGGTGAGATCGCCCGCCGCATGCGGGCGGTCACCCGTGAAGATGTAACTCAATATACAGGAAAGCAGGTTTTTCGAGATGAAGAATATCATTTTCGACGTGGACGGGACGTTATGGGATACCACCGAGGTGGTCGCGCGAGCCTGGAATGAAGCGATTCGCGCCACGGGCGGCACTTCGGCGGTGGTGACCGCGGAGAGGCTGAAGCAGCTGTTCGGCAGGCCGATGAATGTCATCGCGGACAACCTGTTCACCGACGCGGATGAGAGGCAGAGAGCCATCCTGCTGGAGGCATGCGTGGAGTATGAGCACGAGGCGCTGGAGCATTGCACCGACGATCTCTTGTATCCAGGCGTGGTGGAGACGATCCGCGAGCTGTCGGAGAGGACCCCCCTGTTCATCGTGAGCAATTGCCAGTCCGGATACATCGAGCTGTTCATGAGGAAGGCCGGCATCGAGCGCTGTATCACCGACTTCGAATGCTTCGGAGATACGGGGCTGAGCAAGGGCGAGAACATCCGGCTGATCATGCAGCGCAACCATCTGCAGGAAGCGGTCTATGTCGGCGATACGCAGGGGGATTACGAGGCGACGCTGGTGGCCGGGATCCCGTTCATCTACGCGCGATATGGATTCGGCCAGCCTGAGAAGTATGATCACGCCATCGACCAGTTGTCTGAACTGCTGACCATGGCATGATGACGCGACAGTGTGAGGCGGTCGAAGCCGTGTGAGAGAAATGTGATCGGTGCTTATCGGATCCGTCTAAGGTCAGGGCCCAAGTCAAGTAAGGGCTATGGAGTCGGTTCCTCGATCAGGCTTACCGGGACATCTGGACCTGCCATTTCGTGAATAATAACGTCCGCATCACCACCACACGCAATATATGGATCACCCCGGGCCTGTCGTCCGCGCTTCTGCTGCCTTCTTTGATGGGGATGATCCATGAGGACGGGGATATGTGGAACGGGAATTCGGCCGCTAACTGACCTGTCAGGCCAGGGCAATGCCATTCATGTTATTCACATGATACAGGAGATACTTGGCTGTGTTCCATATGTTCGGAAGCATTGGACAACAGCCAAGTATTTCTTGTGTGATATGACTTATATCAATGAATAAGAGCATTTTTATTGATCAGATGGTTGACTACAGGAAATGGAGTGAATATAATCTAACTTGTATGACATCTGACAAGAGGTGAACATGATTGGGAAGCAAGCTCAAGGCGATTGAGAAAAATGACATCGTTTCCAAAGTGTACGAACAGATGAAGGCAGAGATTGTCAACGGAAACTGGAAACCTGGCCAGAAGCTTCCTTCAGAGCATGAGCTGTGTGAAATATTGAATGTCAGCAGAATCAGCGTCCGCAGTGCCGTGCAGAAACTTCGGGATAATGGTCTGATCACGACCAAACACGGCAAAGGTTCATTCGTGTCAGAAAACATCCAGAATGTGAATATCGAGTTTATGGCACCGATCATGACCATGAGCAAAAAAGACTTCATGGACGTGATGGAGTTCCGTGAATCGATTGAACTGAAATGCATGGAGCTCATCGCACACCGGGCCGACGCTGAGGATATTGCCGCCATCGAGCAAGCGCTTCAGGAGATGATCGCGAGCAAGGATGACTATGCCAAGTATACGAAGGCGGATTTCAACTTTCACTATGCGATCGTGAAAGCCTCGAAGAACAGACTGTTCATCAAGTTCATGGAAGATATCAAGGACATCTACTACTATCATCTGGAAGAATTGAACAGGGTGTTCGGCGGCATCGAGGAGAGTCTCCAGGGACATATAAGGCAATTCGAAACGATCAAGAGCAGAGATATTGAAGCGATCAAGAAACTCATACGCGAGTCCATTGACAGCACGATCGAAAGAACGATGAGACAATTGGAACGTCAGGAAAAGGCATAAACCCTTTTTTTGTCTAAACTTGTATGACAACAGACATCTATCAGGTTGTTGCGCCATCTGAAAAATTCGGATTGGCGAAGCAATAAATATTCAAACACAGAAGGGGAAATGGAAGATGAGGAAACACAAACGACTATTGATCAGCTTGCTCCTGGTGCTGGCGCTGCTCGTAACCGCTTGCGGGAACGGCAACAGTGGATCGGGTTCCAGCAGCAATGCGGCGGACAAGCAAAGCGGCAATTCAAGCGGGTCCGGTGAAGAAACGATTACGCTGCGCATCATCTCCGTCTCGCAGACAGAGAATCCGGACGGCCCTGCAGAGCTGGCGATGGCAGAGGAGTACATGAAGCAAAATCCGAATATCAAGATAGAGTTCATCGGCGTGCCCATGAACGATCTTTACAAGAAACTGACGACTCTCGCAACAAGCAATGATCTGCCGGACGCATTCACGATGACACCGCAATTCATGCGCACTGCGAAAGATATGGGCATGTTGGCCAATATGAATGAACTGCTTGGTGAAGAGTACCTGAAGGAGTTCTATCCGAATGTACTGGAAGAAGCAAGTGTCGATGGCGAGTTGCAATTCTTGCCTTGGGTTGCTACTCCTCTGGCACTGATCTATCGCGGTGACTGGTTTGAAGAAGAGGGTCTGGAAGCCCCGGAAACCTGGGACGAATTCCTCGAGGTCGCCAGGAAGATGACCAAAGATACGGACGGCGACGGACAGATCGACCGTTGGGGCTATGGCATGGTGGGTACCCGCAACGGTTCCGGCGCTGACCGATTCATGGCCAAACTTCGCACCTTTGGTGTAGCCGAGATCAGGGAAGAGAATGGACAATGGGTAACTGACCTGAATACGGATAAGGCCAAGGAAGCCTTCAAGTTCCTGACAGATCTGAACAATGTACACGGTGTCATCCCTCCGGGTGTAACCGAAACGGGATTCCCGGAAGCTGCAACGCTGATGGCAACCGGCAAAGTGGCAATGATGATCACGGGTCCTAATGCACTTGGCAATATTTACAGCCAGAATCCGGATCTGAAAGGCAAGATTTACAGCACGCCGATTCCTAAGGCAGAGAACCATGCAGCGACGTTCGGCTTGCTCGGATACGCGGTATCGGCAACCTCCCAACACAAAGAAGAAGTGGTCAAGTATCTGAAGTTTATGGTTAACAAGGAGAACGCCCTGAAATGGAATGAACTGAGCGGACGTCTGCCGACGAAGATCGAGGTTGGGCAAGATCAGCAGCTTACCGGACCGGATTATGCAGGTTATGTGAAGGCGCTGGAATACGCCTACCTGACGCCGTCCTTCAGCCAATATTCCCAATTCCAGGACATCGTAGCCGAAGCGTATCAGCTGATTCTGACTGGCGCAGCAACCGTGGATGAAGCGGCCGAAAACGCGGCAGACAGAGCGATGAAAGTGATCAACATGGCAGGAAACTAAAGAAGGACGAAATAGCCAGGAACCGCGAGGATTGCTGTCAATCCTCGCGGATTCTTTCAAGATGACCGAGGTGACCGCATGTTTACAAACAAGGGGAAGAGAGTTGGCTATTGGTTTATCATGCCGGCAGTGATCACGTTGATCCTGCTTGTAACCTATCCGCTCCTGTACGGAGTGTATCTCAGTTTCTTCAACACCAATCTGATCAATCGATGGGACTTCGTTGGGCTTGAGCACTATATCAGTATTTTTTCCGATACCAAGTTTCTAAAGAGTATATGGCTGACTCTCCAATATACATTTTGGGTTGTTGTGGGGCATTTTGTCGTCGGAATGATCCTGGCCTTGACTCTGAATCTGAACCTGAAGGGACAGACGTTCTTTCGCGTGATCCTGATTCTTCCTTGGCTGTTCCCTGAAGTTGTTGTAGCTCTGCTGTGGAAATGGCTGTTTAACCCGATGTACGGTCTGATCAATGCCGCGTTACTGAATCTGGGGTGGATCGATCAACCGGTATCCTGGCTGGGGCAGGAGAAGATTGCATTCGCTGCAGTGATCATCGTCTCCATATGGAAGGGGTTCCCGATGGTGATGATGCTTCTTCTCGCAGGACTGCAGAATATATCGAAGGATCTGTACGAAGCGGCTTCCATTGACGGAGCCACGCGCTTCAAGGCCTTCAGATACGTGACCATTCCGGGTTTGATGCCGGTACTGAGCGTGACACTGATCCTGGACACCGTCTGGTGGTTCAAACATTTCAATATGGTCTGGATCCTGACGGCAGGTGGACCAGGCAATGCAACCAATGTTGTCAGCATCGATATTTTCAAGCAAGCCTTTGAATATTTCCAATTCGGACCGGCTTCAGCCATGGCTGTCATGGTATTTTTCATCTGCTTCCTGATTGGGTATGTGTATAGGAGGTTGCTCGGCAATGGCAACGATTAGAAAAAAACGACCACTGTTCCGACTGTTCATGTATATCATCCTGATCGCCGCTTCGGCTATGGTCCTTATCCCGGTATTGTGGATGATCTCGACCGCATTCAAATCCAATGAGGAAGTCATGGTCACGCCTCCGGTATGGATACCCGAGAACCCGACGTTCGATGCGTTCGCCAGGATATGGAAGGATTATCCTTTCGGCGATTACTTCCTGAACAGCGTTATCATCGTGATAGCTGCTACGCTGATCTCGATCATATTCTCGGCTTTGGCCGGTTATGGGGCATCCCGATTCCGATTTCGCGGCCGCGGGTCGTTCCTGACCTTCCTGCTGATCACGCAGATGTTCCCGTCGATCATGCTGCTCATTCCATTTTATCAGGTGTTGAAAACGCTTGGTTTGATCGATACACATATGGGACTCATCATCGTGTATATCTCATTTACCGTTCCCTTCTGTACCTGGATGATGCTGGGCTTCTTCGACAGCATTCCGAAGGAACTGGACGAAGCAGCCTTAATCGATGGCTGCGGGCCTGTAAGAACGTTCGTGCAGATCATCTTTCCGCTGTCATTGCCGGGCATCGCTGCAACAGCCATCTATGCTTTCCTGCAGTCGTGGAATGAGTATATGTTTGCTCTCATCCTGACAACCAGGGAAGAGATGAAGACGCTGCCCGTCGGTATCGGACAATTGAATGGATATTACAAGGTAGCCTGGAACGATATGATGGCCGCTTCGATCATATCCAGCATGCCGCTGATCATCATGTTCCTGTTTATGCAGAAGTATTTTATCAGCAGTCTGACGGCTGGCGCTGTCAAACAGTAAACACCAAAGGATGAGTATGATGGAGAAACTTACGATCAGAAACATTAAAACAATACTGACAGCTCCGGATGGAATCAATCTGGTGGTCGTGAAAGTGGAAACCTCGGAACCTGAAATCTATGGTCTGGGTTGCGCGACATTTACACAGCGTTATCTGGCCGTTCAAACGGCCATCGAGCAATATCTGAAGCCGTTTCTGATAGGGAGAAAAGTAGAAGATATCAATGATATCTGGCATACCGCCTACGTCAGCAGCTACTGGCGCAATGGGCCGGTATTGAACAATGCCCTGTCCGGTGTGGACATGGCCTTGTGGGACATACAGGGCAAGATCGCCAACATGCCGCTGTACCAGCTGTTTGGCGGCAAAGTTCGCGAAGGAGCAGCCATCTATCGCCATGCGGACGGACATGATATCAGGGAAGTAGAGGACAATGTCAGAGCTTACATGGAGCAAGGCGTCCGATATATCCGTTGCCAGATGGGGACATACGGCGGAGTCAACCATAAGATGGTGCATCCTGTGGGTGCACCTGACGGGTGTTATTATGATCCTAAGGCTTATATGAGAAGCATCGTCGAGCTGTTCGATCATCTGAGAACGAATATCGGCATGGAAATTGAGTTTCTGCACGATATCCATGAACGTCTCTCGCCGATTGATGCCGTCAACTTCGCCAAGGAGCTGGAACCATTCAAGCTGTTCTTCCTGGAGGATCCGTTGCCGCCGGAGCAGATCGAGTGGTTTCGGATGATTCGCCATCATTCTTCCATACCGCTGGCGATGGGAGAACTGTTCAATAATCCGAATGAATGGATGCCGCTCATCACGAATCGCCTGATCGATTACATCCGTGTGCATATCAGCCAGATCGGCGGCATCACACCAGCGCGCAAGCTGGCTGCGTTGTGTGAGGCGTTTGGGGTGCGCACGGCATGGCATGGTCCTGGCGACACGTCTCCTGTGGGACATGCCGCTCATGTGCATCTGAATGTCAGCACGATCAATTTCGGCATTCAGGAATGGAACGGGTTCAATCAACATACTGAAGAGGTGTTTCCAGGTTGTCCCAAGATCATCAACGGATATGCTTATCCGAATGACAAGCCTGGACTTGGAATTGATATCGATGAGAAGCTCGCCGCACGTTTCCCATGCGACAACACCTTACCCAGATGGACACTCGCCAGACTGCCTGATGGTACGCCAGCAACCCCTTGATGATATGGAAACATCGAACGCTAAGAGGGAGAGTGATTCTCCCTCTACCCCATCACTCCACCACACTTCATGCAGCGCCAACATGGCTGCAATCTCCGCAACAAGTCATGCACAACTTCCAAGAAGTGAATATTGCCCCCCCTTTCACATAATTGTCACCTGTATGGGATGACCTGGTTGAAGTACGTTCTATATAGCCCGATACATTGCCCGCAGAGAGTTGAACGCGCAGGCTGGTTGGGCGATGTTCAACTGTTTTTCAGGACCGGTTTCTACAACGTTAACAGCGCGAACTTCATCGAACATTTCACCCACAACATCATCAATGCCCAGCGGGCAACGGATCCATCCGGTTACGGTGCCGACGACCCGCTATGCGAATTCACAAACGCCTGACTCCGGCTGGTCGGACGCGGCCGTAATCGTATCGTGGACGCACTGGCAGTTTACGGGAGATACGAGAGCCATCGAACAGGCATACCCGATGATGGTCAAATACATGGATCTCATCTATAATCTCACAGGGGAAGACTATCGCGGTCCGGGCAGCTAATACGGCGACTGGTTGTCCTTCCAACGCAACAACATCAATGGCATCTCCGGCGCCAACCATTACCTGGTCAGCGACGCCTTCTACGCCTACGATGCCAAGTTCATGGCAGAAGTGGCGAGAGCGCTGGGCAAGGATGAGGATGCGGCCAAGTACGAAGCCTTGTTCGAGAATATCAAGCAGGCGTTCATCAACAACTACATCCGGATCGACGATGAAGGCAAGCTGACGCTGCTCCATGGCGGCAGAGGCAACGACCCGGGTGAGAACAATGCGCAAACGTCTCTGCTCTGGGCTCTGAAGCTTGGCTTGTATGCCAACGAAGATCAGCGACAACAGATGGTCCATCTCCTGGTCAGCAATATCCGCAATGATGAAGAATTCCGTGCGGCCAATCCGACCAGCACTCGTCGCAACTATGCAGAGAATATCTCTGTTTATGCAGCATGTTCATGGATGGGTTGATATCGACATGGGGGGTCACAGCGATGAGACGCACACGACCGTGGGGTCTGATTTTCATGTTGTTCATAACCGCATGTTCCGGGGGGACGGGTTCGGGAGATTATCACATTATCTATTCCTATGAGACGGAAACGGTGACCGAGGAGCTGCCCGAAGATCAACGCAAGTATACGATCGGGGTGGTACCGAAGGTGAAGGAAATCATGTACTTCCTCATCGCGCAGGACGGGGCCTACGAGGCGGGCGCCGATCTTGGCGTGAATGTGATCTATGATGGGCCGCCGATCGCTGACGTGTCCAGACAGATCAAGGTCATCCTCGAACTGATCGATCAAGGGGTCGATGCGCTGGCCGTCTCGGCCAACGATCCGGAGAAGCTGCTGCCGGTTCTGCAGGAAGCGAAGCGGAAGGGGATCAAGGTGCTCACCTGGGACGCCGATACGTTGCCGGAGGGCAGGGATCTGTTCGTCAATATGGTCGATCCCGAGGTGCTGGGCCGGCATCTGCTCGATACGTTGGCCTGGCACATGGGGGAGCAAGGAGATTACGCCATCCTGACGAGCACGCTGTCCGCATCGAATCAGAACGAATGGATCAAGTGGATGAGCATCCAGCAGCAGGACTATTATCCGAAGATGAACCTGGTGACCATCGCCGAGACGTATGATGATCCACAGAAGGCCTATGAGGCGGCCAAGCAACTGCTGCAGGATCATCCCGGGCTGCAGGGGATCATCGGCATCGCTTCCGTCGCCCCGCCGGCTGCCGCGCAAGCGGTCAAGGAGGCCGGACAGTCGGGAACGATCAAGGTCGTCGGTCTGTCCACGCCCAACCTCATGGCTGACTTTCTGCTGGACGGCTCTGCGCAGATGGCGACTCTGTGGAGCCCCAAGAAGCTGGGTTACCTGACCGTGGCGCTGGCTGTCCAGCTGCTCGATGGACAGATGCCTTATGACGGGCAGGAGATCAGGAACATCGGGAACATCCGGGTGAAGGGCGATATGGTGATCATGGGAGAACCGCTTGATTTTACGGCAGAGAACGTGAGTCAATATGATTTCTAGATGGCTGTTCCGCATCCCGTCGTGGAAGAACAAGCTGAGCACCCGGCTGATTGTCTTCTATTGCATGCTCACGGTCATCCCGATCTCGCTGCTCGGGGCCGTTTCCTATATGCAGTATACCCGCTCGATCGTCGAGCAGATCGGCGAATACATGCCCCGGTTCCTGAGTCTCGCCAACGACAATATCGCCTTCCATATGCAGGAATTCTCCGAGCTTCCGTCCCTGCTGTTCAATTCCGATCGCGTCCTGTCGATCCTGCGCCATGATGCGTATCAGAGCCGCTCGACGCTGAATCAGGAGCAGTTTGTCGTGAACAGTTATCTGGCCAGAACGTATCTGGACAGCGGGAGTCCGGATATCATCGGCGTCTTCCTGTTCTCCAAGAATCGTCTGTTTTACAGTTCGAGGCTGGATTTTACCGGTCTGGACGACAGCAATGCATTGATGCCTTACGGACAGGATCTGGAGCTGGGGGGTGAAGCGAAGATTCTGCTGCCCGATGAGTTCCCGCTGGCATTCGTGAACAGTCCGCCCTATCTGCTCATCATGAAACAGATCCAGGACGTCGATAACCGCAAGAGCCTGGGGACGATGCTGATCGCCGTACAACTGACATTTATCGACAACATCCTGCGTCACTTCGATCACAATGACCAGGCGGATCTCTGGCTCATGGACGGCGCGGGGAAGATCATCTATCATACCGACGAACAGTATATCGGCACAGTGGATACCGAGCTTGCCAGATATCCGCTGCGCAATGGCAGCTTCCGCAGAGGCGGCGGCAAGGATGAGTGGATCATCAGCCTGAGCACGTCCGGCGTCACCGACTGGATCCTCGCGCACAGCATCCCGCTCAAGATCCTGACGGAGAAAACCGACCGGGCGCGCAATGTGATCATCCTCCTCTTCTTCTGCATCGTGCTCATCACATCGTTGCTCGCGGTGTCTTATGCGATCAAGTTCACGCGGCCGATCACCAAGTTGTCGCGGTTGATGCGGCAGGTGGAAGCGGGCAGGTTCTATGTCAATCTCGAGATCGAGTCCCGCGATGAAGTCGGCATCCTCGCCCGCAGCTTCAATTCCATGATGAAGACGATTCGCGAATTGATCCAGAAGAACTTCGAGATCAAGCTCCGGCAGAAAGAAGCTGAATTGTATGCGCTTCAATCCCAGATCAATCCTCATTTTATGTACAATACCCTGGAAACCATCAACATGGCCGTGGAGGACGGGAAGTCCCGGACCGTCGTCGAGATGGTGACGCTGCTCGGCAGGATGCTGCGCTTCTCGCTCAGCAACCGGTCGCGCTGCGTGAGGATCAGGGATGAGGTCCAACATATGCGGGATTTCCTGATGATCCAGAAGATCCGTTTCAGCAATCGCCTGATGTTCGACATCACGCTCAAGGGGGACATCGAATCCTGCTATACGCCGAAGTTCATCCTGCAACCGATTGTCGAGAATGCCGTCAAATATGGACTGAACACCAGGAAGATCCTCCATATCAACGTCAGCATCGGGAAAGAGCTCGGCGCGCGTTCCGGCAAGGAAGACATCGTCTTCCGCATCCGCGATGACGGTCCCGGCATCCCGGAGGAGAAGCTGGAGCAGCTGGAGCAATCGCTTCGCTCGGATGTGCCGGTCGCCCGGGATTCAGAGTTTGGACTCAGCAATGTCAATGCCAGGATCATGCTCATGCTGGGACCGGAATATGGACTGGAATTGCATAGTGTGTATGGTCAAGGGACCGAGGTGGTCATTCGCATACCGATGATTACTGAACTGGAAATGGCGGAACTGACGGAAAAATTGGGGGGAGACGCACATGGAGAAATTCAAGGCATTAATCGTGGATGATGAGGAGATGATTCGCCGCGGGATCGCCAGGATCATCGCAGGTTGCGGCGAGGAATGGGAAGTTGTCGGGACGATGGCGGACGGACAGGAAGCGCTGGATTATCTTCATGAACACCAGGGCGATATCGATCTGCTGATCACCGATGTCAGGATGCCGGTGATGGACGGATTGGCGTTGATCCAGGAAGCGAACCATTCCTATCAATTCGAATCGTTGATCATCAGCGGTTATGATGATTTCGAATATGTCCAGACCGCGATGCGAGAGGGCGCGCTGGACTATCTGCTGAAGCCGATCGACCGTGAGCAGTTTCGCGAGAGGCTCAGCGAGATCCAGCGAAGGATCGAAGACAAGCGCAATATGCGGAGACGCTGGCAGCAGCTCGAGAAGCAGACCGAACAGCTGAAATATACGCGGCAGATCCAGCTGCTCACCTACGTCACGTCGACGGGCCTGGACATCAGCCGGCTCGGCTATTGGGTGGAGGAATTTCCCCGAGGTTGCCACAAGGTGCTGTACATCAGTCTGGATGCCATCCCGATGAAAGCGAGAACCTTCAGCGCGAAGGACTGGGGAGCCTTCGATTATGTCGTGGAGAACATCATCGGAGAGCTGATGCATGATGTCGCCGGAGAGCATGCCGGGAACAGCTGGTGCTGGAGAGGGGAACAGTCCGATCATTGGGCGATGCTGCAACTGCCGAATCCTGAAGATGAGGAACGATTGACGGCTGCGGTGCACGATGCTGCAGACAGGATCAGGAAGGCGATCAGACAATATACGCCGTTCACCGTTTCGATCGCAGCCAGCGATCCTTTCCAGGATCTGTACATGTTGCCTGAAGCGGCGCGGCAAGCCAGGTCGCTGATCCATTACCGGCTGATCCTCGGAGGCAATCAGCTGTTCGTCTCGCAAATAGCAGGCGGAGCAGTTGATGAGAACGAGCAGATGCTGGACCCGGAGATGATGCACATCGGCCAGCGCATCTGCGAAGCGATCGAGCGGAACAAGGAAGACGCCGCCAGACGCTGGCTCAAGGAACTGTTTCACAAGCTGCAGCAGCAGACCTCTCCGCTCAACATCCAGCGGTGCGTGCAAGGCGTCTATCTGGCCGTGCAGATGTCGGGCATCGACCAAGAGCTTGACGAGGAAAGGATCGAGGAAGGGCTTCGCGCCATCAAACGGGCTCCGAATCTCCAGGAGATGTGCCGGATCGTCGACCACGCGATCAGAACACGGCTGGAACTCGTCGCATCTCGTCGCAATGCCGCGAATATGGGGCCGGTCGAGCAGGCGAAAGCCTGGATCGCGGAGCGGCTGCATGAGGAGATCTCCATCAAGCGCATCGCGGATCATGTGTTCATGAGCCCGTCCTACTTCTGCCGTTACTTCAAGATGCAGACGGGTGAGACGATCCTCGATTGCATCACGAGAATGCGCATGGAACGGGCGAAAGATCTGCTCGCGGATCCGGGGATCAAGATCCAGGAAGTCAGCCTGCTTGTCGGCTACCAGGATGTCAAATATTTCAGCCGACTGTTCAAGGAATGGACCGGCGATACGCCTTCCCAATATCGCAAACAGATCCTTCAATCGATGACGAACTGACGGGTTGCCCGTCAGTTTTTTCATGCCCGGATACCGATGCCGCGGGCGGCTCCTGAAGATAAGAATGTCACCCCTATAGCATAACCGTCTCCTTACCGGACGAGCGGATCAGCGGTATATTTAAGGCAATTGGTGAAAGCGATCGGTTGCAAGACCGATGGAGCTCAAGCGAGGGGAGTACAGCGAAAGAATGAGCGAATATCTGTTGGAGCTGAGCGGAATCACGAAGAGGTTCTCCGGAGTCAAGGCTCTGGATCAGGTCTATTTCAAGTTGAAAGCCGGTGAGATCCACGCCCTGATGGGTGAGAACGGAGCGGGCAAATCGACCTTCATCAAGATCATCACAGGCGTGCATGAAGCGGATGAAGGCGAGATGCTGCTGGATGGGCGGCCCGTCCGCTTCCGCAATCCGAACGAAGCGAAGCGCGCCGGCATCGCCGCCATCTATCAGCATGTCACCTGTTATCCGGACCTGAGCGTGACGGAGAACATCTTCATGGGACATGAACGAATCGCAAGGGGCAGCAAGCGGCTGCTCTGGAAGAACATGCACGAGGAGGCGGAGCGATGGCTGCGCGAGCTGGGCGCAAGCTTCAGCCCGAAGACCCAGATGGGGGCGCTCAGCGTGGCGGAGCAGCAGATCGTGGAGATCGCCAAGGCGCTGTCCATGGACGCCAGGATCATCATCATGGATGAGCCGACGGCGGCGCTGTCGGCACGCGAGAGCGAGGAGCTGTACCGGATCACCGAGCAACTGAGAGACCGGGGCAAAGCGATCATCTTCATCTCGCACCGGTTCGAGGACATGTATCGGCTGGCGAGCAAGGTGACGGTGTTCCGCGATTCCCGGTATATCGGCACCTGGAAAGTGGATGAGATCTCGCGGTCCGATCTGATCGTCGCCATGGTGGGCAGAGAGATCAATCATCTCTTCCCCAAGAAGGAGGTTAAGCTGGGCGAGGAGGTGCTGCGCGTCGAGGGTCTCAGCCGAACCGGATATTTCGCGGATGTCTCGTTCACGCTGCGCCGGGGCGAGATCATCGGCCTGACCGGACTCGTGGGTTCCGGCAGGAGCGAGGTGGTGGAGACGCTGTTCGGCATCCATGAGCCGGACCGGGGCAAGATCTGGCTGAAAGGGCGCAAGGTCCGGATCAGGCATCCGAGGCAGGCGATGCAGAGCGGCATCGGCTATCTGCCGGAGGACAGACAGAAGCAAGGTCTGGTGCTCGACTGGGCGATCGGCGACAATATCACGCTTCCCTCTCTGATGAGCATCTCCCGTAACGGTTGGACCAGCAGGAGGAAGGAGGCGGAGGTCGCCAAGCAATTGGCGGAGAAGGTCGGCGTCAAGGCGAGGACGATCTTCGATCTGGCCAGCTCGCTCTCCGGCGGCAACCAGCAGAAGGTGGTGTTCGCCAAGCTGCTGACGATGGACATCGATGTCCTGATCCTCGATGAGCCGACCAAAGGCGTCGATGTCGGCGCGAAGTCGGCCATCTACGAGATCATCAGCGATCTGGCGGCTCAAGGCATGGGCATCATCATGGTCTCATCGGAGATGCCGGAAGTGATCGGCATGAGCGACAAGGTGCTCGTCATGCGTGAAGGGCGGATCTCCGCCATCCTGGATCGCTCCGAAGCAAGCCAGGAGAACATACTGGCGGCTGCTATGGCGGAATAGTCGGCGGATCGTCGACTCGACAGACAGAAAGGTGGGTTCAACTGTGAAATCCGACAACGCTGGCACAGCTGCCGTGACAACGGTGGCGAGTCCTGAACCGGCAAGCCGCAAGCGAACCATCAGCTCTTATGTGGTGCGGTTCCGGGAAGTCGGTCTGATGATGTTTATCGTGTTGCTGTGTTTGCTTATCCAACTGCGCAATCCGAGCTTCCTTACCCTGGACAATATCAATGACCTGATCACCAACACCGCGATCCTGAGCATCCTGGCCGTCGGCATGATGCTCGTGATCATCACGCGCGGTATCGACTTGTCCATCGGAGCGACCCTCGCTCTGTCCGGCATGATCAGCGCCATGACGGTGAGCGAGTATCCCGGACTGCATCCGCTCGTGGCCTTGCTGCTGGGTGTCGGCATCGGCATCCTGTGCGGCATGGTGATCGGCCTCCTGGTGTCGAAGATGGGGCTTCTGCCGATCATCGCCACCCTGGGGATGATGAACGTTTATCGCGGATTAACCTTTCTGATCAGCAATGGCCGTTGGGTCAGCGCACACCAGATGCCGGCCAGCTTCAAGGAACTGGGTACAGGAACGATCCTCGGCGTCAACAATCTGATCTGGATCGCGTTAGTGGTGTACCTCGCGGCCTACTATTTTATCGCCCATACGCGCACCGGAAGACAGATCTATGCGGTCGGCAGCAATCCGGAAGCCGCGCGCATCAGCGGCATCCAGGCGGATCGCATCCTGTGGCTCGTCTACACCATCATGGGCGGGCTGGCAGGGGGAGCCGGCGTGTTGTGGGTGGCGAAGTTCGCTTCGGCGCAAGGGGATACGGCTACCGGCTACGAGCTGTCGGTGATCGCCGCCTGCGTGGTTGGCGGCGTCAGCATAGCTGGCGGCGTAGGCAAGCTGTCAGGGGTTCTGCTTGGCGCGGTGCTGCTCGGCATCATCAACAACGCACTGCCGCTCATCAACGTGTCGGCATTCTGGCAGATGGGGATCCAGGGGGCGATCATCCTCGCGGCGGTCCTGATGAATGCCGTGATCAAACGGGGCGTTGACCGAAACAACCTGATGAGGAGGAGGATCTGACATGGAGCCGAGAGTTCTGGAGAACAGGCAGAGTTTCTCATGGCGGCGCTATCTCCTCCAATGGGAAGTGATGCTTCTCGCCCTGTTCCTCGCGATCAATGTGATGAATGCCAATCTGTCCGAATATTATCTGGACTTCACCAATCTGCGCGACGCGATGATGGGCTTCCTGGACAAGGCGTTCATCGTGTTGCCGATGGTGCTCGTGATGATCATGGGCGACATCGATATCTCCGTCGGTTCAACCGTCGCGCTGTCCGCCGTGATCATGGCGGATCTGTACAGGATGGGCGTGCCGATGGAGGCGGCCGTCGTGATCTGTCTCCTGACGGGAACGGTCTGCGGCTGGTTGAATGGTTGGCTGATCGTCCGCTTCAAGGAATTGTCGTCGGTCATCATCACGCTGGCCACGATGATCATCTATCGGGGGATCGCCTATATCTTGCTGGAGGATCAGGCGGCGGGAGGCTTCCCGTCCTGGTTCAGCCATCTGGGCTGGGGCTATATCGGACCTGTGCCGATCATCGTCATCTTCTTCGCTGTCTTCGCCGTGATCTTCATCCTCCTGCTGCACAAGACCGTGCTGGGAAGATGGATCTATGCGATCGGCAGCAATCCGACATCGAGCCGGTATTCCGGTGTTCAGGTAGACCGCATCAAGATCCTCGTGTTTACCTTGACGGGACTGATGGCGGCCGTAGCGGCGCTGTTCCTGACCGCCCGCATGGGCAGCACCCGGCCGAACATCGCGACGGGTTATGAACTGGAAGTCATCGCGATGGTCGTGCTTGGCGGCATCAGCACATCGGGCGGCAAGGGTCGGATGATCGGAGCGATCATCGCGGTCTTCCTGATCGGTTATCTGCGCTACGGCCTTGGACTGATCAATGTGCAGGCCCAGGCGCTCCTGATCATCATCGGTATGCTGCTGATCCTGGCTGTCATGCTGCCCAAGCTGAGGTTGACCAGGAAGAAGAACGCCTAAGAGCCTATCCGAAAACCATTATAAGCAAGTAGGAAAACGGTGGAACATGTCGAATTCCTTCAAGAGAAGCACT
>CALGAO010000138.1 GCA_937957685.1 uncultured Paenibacillaceae bacterium | reverse complement strand
AACAGCCCCACTGGGTAACAAAATTACATGAGTGAACCATGAGTCTTCGGTAACATTTTTATGTGAGTTGACACGGAACCATCATTCGCTAAATCCGGTCTTTCCAACCGCACGTCATCCTCGACGAATGTGAACACACTTTTACTCATCGGTTCAATGAAATGACTATTCATTAACTACATTAACCATCAATGTTGCCAGGACCTGATGATTTGCAATCATGCACCGTTGTGAGTAAGACCCTGTTATCGATCAATGCTGCTCTCCTGAATGTCGGGGATCGTTATCCTGACCAATACCTCCTCCCCGTCGCCTGAACCAATGGGATAATGCCCCGATGCAGGCACCCCTGTGACCAAACATACTGCTCTCCTGAAACGGGGATCGTTATCCTGACCAATACCTCGTCCCGACCTGAGTCAATGGGATAATGCTCCGATGCGCGCCGACGTCCAGAGAGATGAATGTCCACCCGTATTGCGATCGTTTGATCGTAAAGGAACGTCATTCCGCTATTTGTGGCCAAAGCGCCTCTTTCACCTCGCTAACGGAACGACAGTACGCGATTACATCGATTACATGCCATGGAGCTGACTTTCCGCCTCAAACAACGAGATAGCGCATCCATGTACCGTTTGAAATCGAAAAATGGCCCATCTCATCAAAATAAAGGAATCACGTTCCGTTAGCCTCAACACATCCGAAGATTCGCCAGCTGGCCAGGGCAGCCCGACAAGCCAGCCTCACTGTCCTGCCGGGCTTCAAGCCAACGGGCGCTCCAGCCTAGCCACGCGAGCTCTTGCTTTTCTTGCTCTTGCCGCTGCCTTTGCCAGCCTTCCCGACGCCGGCCGAAGCCTTGCCACTGCCGCCCCGGGCCGACTTGCCGCTCTTGCTCTTGCCCTTGCCGCCGCGGCCTTGCGAACCCGGGCTGGCACCGGCACCTCCGCCAAAGCCGCCCTGCCCGGCGCCTTGCCCATGGCGGCCATGCTTGCTGGTGAAGCCCCAGAAGTCGACATAGCTTCCGTCGTCATTCGCGCCACCGCCGCCAGCGCCGCCCGCTCCATCAGCGCCTGCGTCTCGCCCATCTCCGACGCGCCGCGATCTGCCGCCGCCATAGGCAACCGCCGGCCCGCCGCCGCGGCCCGCCGCTCCGTGACCTGTGCTGCGGTCGCGATCGCCGCGCCCATCGCGTCCGCCGCCTTTGCGCCCCTTCCGCGCTTCGTAGATGACGTGCGGCACTTCCTGACGGCGATGCGCCTCGACCAGCTCGAAGTCGATCGTGTGCTCATCCATATTGACGCGCAACACGCGTACCCGCACCTCATCGCCGATCCGGTAGATCTTCGAGGTCCGCTCGCCGATGAGCGCCATCTGCAGCTCATGGAAGTGGTAATAGTCGTCGGTCATGTAGCTCAAGCGGATCAGACCCTCGACGGTGTTATCCAGCTCCACGAACATGCCGAAGCTGGTTACGCTGCTGATGATGCCGGTGAACTCCTGGCCGATCTTGTCGAGCATGAACTCCGCCTTCTTCAGCGCCTCGGTATCGCGTTCCGCCTCCACAGCGATGCGCTCCCGCTCGCTCGACTGATCAGCGATGTCCTGCATGCGGCTGGCGAGGTATTCCTCACGAGCTTCGCTCAGATGGCCGCCGTTCTCGATCACCTCGCGGATGATGCGATGGATGACCAGGTCCGGATAACGGCGGATCGGCGACGTGAAATGCGTATAAAACTCCGCAGCCAGGCCGAAATGCCCGCGGCTCTCCGGATCATACTTCGCCTGCTTCATCGAGCGCAGCATCATCGTGCTGATGACCGTCTCCTCGCGCGAACCCTTGATCTCCTCGAGCAACGTCTGCAGCGCGCGCGGATGCACACGGTTGCCCTTGCCGCGCACGACATAGCCGAAGTTGCTGATGAACTGGATGAAGTTCATCATCTTCTCGCTGTCCGGATCCTCGTGGATCCGATACAGGAACGGAACCTTGAGCCAGAAGAAATGCTCCGCCACCGTCTCATTCGCCGCCAGCATGAATTCCTCGATGATCTGCTCGGCGACCGACCGCTCCCGCTTCACGATATCGACCGGCTTGCCGTTCTCGTCCACGATCACTTTCGCTTCCTGGAAGTCGAAATCGATCGCGCCGCGCGCCATCCGGTTCGCCCGCAGCTTCATCGCCAGCTCCTCCATCAGGCGGAAGTCGTCGACGAGATCGCGATAGCGCTCCATCAGCTCCGGATCTTCCTCGGTCAGGATCTTGCGCACGTTCGTATACGTCATCCGCTCCACGGTGCGGATCACGCTGGTGAAGATGTCGTGCTTTATGAGACGCGCCTTGTCGTCAAACTCCATCAAGCAGGACAGGGTCAGCCTGTCCACCTTCGGATTCAGGCTGCATATGCCATTGGAGAGACGATGCGGCAGCATCGGGATGACCCGGTCTACGAGATACACGCTGCAGCCGCGGTTGTACGCCTCCTGGTCCAGCTTCGACTTCTCCTTCACATAGTAGCCCACGTCCGCGATGTGCACCCCGAGTCGATAACCTCCGCCCGGCAGCCGCTCCACATGCACCGCGTCATCGAGGTCCTTGGCATCCTCGCCGTCGATCGTCACGATCTTCAGGCCGCAGTCGCGCAGGTCTCGCCGTCCGACGAGATCCTGCTCGATGATCTGGTCCGGGATCTGCCCGGCCTCCGACAGCACATCGGGCGGGAACGCTTCCGGCAAGCCATGCTTGCGAATGATCGACAGGATGTCGACGCCGGGGTCATTCTTGTGCCCGAGTATCTCGATCACTTCTCCCTGGGCGAGCGAGCGGCCTTCCGGGTACTTGACGATCTTGACGACCACCTTCTGCCCTTCCACGGCGCCCTTCATCGCTTCCTGCGGCACGAAGATGTCCTTCACGATCCGCTTGTCATCCGGGATCACGAAGCCGTAGCTTTCGAAGCTCTGGAACGTGCCGACCACCTCGGTATTGGCACGGGTGACGATCCGGACGACCTCCCCTTCCAGCTTGCCTCCGGCCGTGCCCTTCGACGTCACGCGCACCAGCACCGTATCGCCGTTCATGGCGCTCATCATGTCATTGGCGTGAATGTACACATCCGGATGATCCTTGTCATCCGGTATGAGGAAACCGAATCCCTTCGGGTGCGTCTGCAGACGGCCGCGGATCAGATTCATCCGCTCCGGCACGCCATAGCGATCCGAGCGAGTCCGCAGGATCTCCCCGCGCTGTTCCAGATCATTCAGCAATTTCAGAAAGTTTCGGAACTCCTCGGCCCCTTCGATCTGAAAATGTTTCTCCAGCTCCTGATACGTCATCGGCTTGTAAGCCGTTTCCCGCATAAATTCCAGCACTTGCTGCTCTGTTACGATCATGCTAGCCCCATCACTCCATCTCTCTTGTGCAACTCATCCATTACCATCTTGGCTTTCAACCTGTACACTTAAACCTCCATACCTTTCATCATCATATCCATCATTCCATTCACGGGCATACCCCCATGTTTCCGAACCGGCGCGGTCTGTATCCGCCACATCATCAGCGATCCACGCTTCCGTCTCTGTCGCGTTATCAGCGATCCACGCCTCCGTCACCGACACGCCATCAGCAATCCACGCTTCCGTCTCAGCCACGTCATCAGAGGTCAACGCTTCCGTCTCAGCCGCGTCACCAGAGGTCCACGCCTCCGTCACCGACACGCCATCAGCGATCCACGCTTCCGTCTCAGCCACGTCATCAGGGATCGGCACCTCCGTCACCGACACGCCATCAGCGGTTCGCACCTCCGACTCAGCCACTTCATCTGCAATCCGCACCTCCGCCATCCCTGCCCCGAACGGGCGGCGGAGCCCTGCCACGAACCGCTCCACATCCCTGAACAGCTCCATGCGCGTGACATCGGCCATGATCGCATGCGAGGTCTCGGGATAACAGCGCAGCGTCTTCTGGCGCGAAGCAACGGTCCTGTATAGATAATCGGCGCTTGCCGGGTCCACCGTTCCATCGGCCAGACCTTGTCCGATGAAGATCGGCGCATGCACGAGGGGGATCAGCCGCCTCATGAGGCGAATCTGCTTATACAGACTATGCACGCAATCCAGCGGCGTCCTGACGTAAGCCCCCCGCTCCTGCAGCAAATATTCACTGATCACGGGTTGCTTGTGGATATATCGTTTCACGAACCTCACGATGCCGGCATAACGAATCCTGCGATCCCGCAGCATGACCGGAGCCGCCAGCGTCACCACACCGGCGACCGGCCTTGCGAGCGACAGCCGCATCGCCAGCAGACCGCCCATGGAGAAGCCGATCGGCACGATGATCCGCGAAGGATCTAGCCCCTGTAGCAGGTCATAGCTGACCAGCGTATGCCTCCACCAGTCCTCCCATCTCGTCCGGCGCATCTCTTCCGGCGTGGTGCCGTGTCCGGGCAAACGGATCGCCTGCACCGTGTAACCGGCATCATTCAGATAGGCAGCCATGCCGCGGAAATCTCCCGGATGGCCTGTGAAGCCATGGATCATCAGCAGGCAGATGCGCTTGTTCGCGCCGTGACCCTCCATAAAGAAGGGACTGGTTGATTTCCGTTCACCGTCCAACACACGACCACCCACCATAATATTCCATCCTGTATGCATATAAAAAACGACAGGAACTCTTCCTGCCGTTTAGTATGAACCATTCGTATGAGATCCAATCCGTGACCGGTCAACCGACCACAAAGGAAACGATGATACACAACACGACAAACAGCGCACCCAGCACCATGGTGGAACGCGACAAGATCAGATCAAGGCCGCGAGCCTTCTGCTTGCCGAACAGGTGCTCCGCGCCGCCGCTGATAGCTCCGGATAATCCAGCGCTCTTGCCCTTCTGCAAGAGAACGACGAGTATCAATGCCAAGGAAACGATCACCAAAAGGATCTTCAATGCGATATCCACTGCAATTCCTCCCAAACATCTATACAGACAACATTTGTATTGTAGCACATCCTGTGCCATCACCGCAACCTCAACCTGATATCCGTCAGTGTCAAGCTAGCGTGGGCAGTCATTTAAGATGCTTGGAACGCGAACTCCGAAGGAACCTCTTCCTTGTAAGCGCTTTGCTTCGTTCTTTCATCAAACACAAGTGATTTGTCAGAATTTTTTGCC